>CAJURK010000001.1 GCA_910588745.1 uncultured Dorea sp.
TATCATACAGGTTTGCTCCAGTTTTGTATAGGTACTTACTATCTACCGTTTACAATAGTTTGGTTGATATAATAGTTCTGGAAGATAAATATCAAGATTATGACCTAATACAACTAAAAGAGCTGCGACTATTCTATATACATCTAAAAATACAGTTTGAAACCCACTAAGTTTTTTATTCATCTAAATATACCTCCTCATATAATCACGTGTTTTTAATAAAAATTCAAGTTTTTCAATTTTAAGTGTTTTTTATCAAGCATTTTTCCTAAAATGTATCGAAATATATCGTACCTCATCCGGACTTGCTTATTTTATGGTGGCAAACATCGGAATTTATATGAAAAGTAAAAAGGCGCATCACGCCCACGGAAAAACCGTGGACGCAACGCGCCTTTTTGGATAGTTTTTTCTTTATTTACATAACAAAATTGACAGACTCTGTCTGTCTGTCTGTCTGTCTGTCTGTCTAAAGTATATCAAAAATAGGTTCATTTGTCAAGTCCTTTCCTGCAAAAAACGTATAATGCGGTAACAGTTCAGCCTACCGGCTGGACTGTTACATAATGCCTTTGCTCCCACTATTATTTTTCTGGTAGATAATCAGCAGGATACCCTCATCTCCCCCATAATAACCACCAGCCAATCAAAGAGATTGGACACCCTGGCGCAAAATTGGAAGAGCCGAATTAAGAGCCATAGCCGCCGTCAAACGAGGCTGTATCTACTTTTAAGCAGACCCGCACAGATAACAGATAAGGGAAGGTTCGGTCTTATAAAAAGTATGGCCACGTTCCATCTTCTAAATACTTTAAATCAAACACTTGCGACTTTAGCAATAAATAGTTAAACAGAATATTAACATATTACACTATTTGTATCAAAAATTAATGGAACAATTTTACTCTCGCTCCTCCTCTTCAACTAGTGGAACCCTAAACATATCTCCATCTATTTCAAGTATTACTGCATATTTATCATTTTCGCCATTCTTTACAGGTTTAATTTCCGTATAAAATGCAGAATACTTTCCATTCATAACATCAGAACTAAATGAGTCTTGAGTTTGAGTTACGTCATAAAATGTATAAGAATCTTCATCGGGACTATATACTTCTATATAACTCATTTGTCTAAATGAATTAGAATTCTTTTTATAAAGGCTCCCCTCTATCGCTTTATTTCCTGATTCCACTGTATATAAATGAAGATCGCTAATGATATTGGAATCTGCCTTTTTTATAGATTTCTTATCTATATTAAGCTCCCCATTGCGTATCATATAGAAGGCAATATTATTGATATCTTTCACCTGAATTGGATAATAGTCTGTGCCATAATGTTCATTGATATAAATTGCAGTAAACACAGCGCTACTTTCTGAGAAAAAATATACTTCGTCAGGATTAGCTAATACATCACTAAACTCTCTGGAGTTATAAAGAATATACGGCAATTTGGATACCAAAATATTATCCTGGCTAGCCTTGACTAATGGCTCAAAAGGCATATCTTTTTGATAATAATCCGTATTGTTTGTAACATATGTTTTAGAAGAATCACTTGTCACCAACTCCATCCACTCTGTCGTCAAAGTAATATAATTTTCATCTACTACGCGTGTAATAACATTTAGTTTTTGACTGATTAAAATCACCATGGCAATTGAAATCACTGCAGAATAATATAGTTTTAATTCCTTCTCTTTTACAGTAATACCATGCGCAAAACTAAGAGTAGAAATGATTGCCGCCATCCAAATAGACGTGCGAATCACCTCAATTTTGTCAACTCCAGTTAAGTAGCAAAAATAATAGAACAATCCTGTTCCACAAAAAATATACACCATTTTTTGTGTTTTATTAGTTGCTTTTGAAAGAAAAAGCAAAATTAAATAAATCAAAAATCCTATAAACAATCCTGTTTCAAAATAGCGAATTGGATAAGAACGTGTAAAATTCAGAAAATCCAATAATGTAAATGCTGGTTTACTAACAAAGTCTTTGATTTTTACAAGTGTTTCAGGTTCAACAATATATCGATCTACAAATTCGTTTCCTGATAACAAATAAAATGTGTTTTCAGAAATACCAAGTTCATCATACTGTGAAAAATGTCCAAAAAAATCAGGCCATCCAAAATTATTGATATATTCTAACGTTTTAGTATATTTGACATATTTTTCAATTTCGGTATTGCTCTTTAAATAAAGCTTATTTCCAATTTCTAAAAAAACTGGACACAAAAAAATAATTAGACAAATTAAAATATATCGTCTGCAGCCTTTAAAATAACTTGAATTTCTACTTCTGTATAATCGATAAACACATGGGAGTAATATAAGCAGCCCAAGGAAAAGAGACTTATTCCACCATAGGTAACCAACTAAAAGCAAAAACCCCCCCCAAATCAAATAAATCTTTTTTGAGATTCGTTTACTACATATTTGATAAAAAATAAAACAACCAATAGTCAAACACAAAACACTTGTTTTGATATAACTAATTCTGGCATAACACTCATATCCAATTAAAATCAAAGTCAAAATATTTGCTACATATCCTCCCCATTTGGAGTTTATCTTGAAAATAATATTCGTTAGCAATAAAAGACTGATAAAAATACATACATACTGCATCAATGCATACCAAGGAACTTGAGGAATGACAGAATAAAGCATTTTTAAGAAATAACCAGTAATTATGTGTATTCTTCCATAGGCGGATGCATTTTCTCCATGTACGCCTGATAGTATATGATTCAAAAACTGATCTGTATTTGTATCAAAATGTACTTCACATATAAGTTTAAAGAAAAGAACACATAAAATGTTTAAAAAAATTGATTGAATGAATACTTTATATTTCAATATTTGCTTCTTTAAATTCTTGTAATTTTCTCTCATATGAGATACTTCTCCTAACCTCTCTATAAGTATTAATCCTTATTTTTTACAACTTCAATTATATACGTTTTTTATAATTCTTCTATTCGCTTCTTCTCTAACCCATCACATTTTAATATCCCCCCGTCTCTCAAAGTACAATCCAATAAATTTGTTTTCACGTTAAAGAGTCCTCTCTACAATTTTATCCTCTCTATTTTTCTTACACTCGCCCTGATGCAGAAAAATAGTAATTATTTACACATATACCTGATTACTTTCTGATTACATCCCGATACAGCATCCCATCCATATTCAAAATCAATTCCATATCAATAGAATCAGGATTCTCTATATAGATATCATGATATATTTCAGAATACAAATACTGACCGGTATCCGTATGATCCTCATTTACATATTGTGGAATATAGAAACATGTATTTTCTTCTGATGTTTTATCATGTATTTTTAAAATTAATTCAGCTCTAAAAAAATTGCTTCCATTTTTGTAAATCTTTCCTGCTATATTGAATACTTCTGTATCTGGATTCCAATAAGTATTATACTCAAATGTAATAGTATGATCAAACTTTATTGCTTTATCTACATTTAGCTTAATATCTCCCGAAATTATTTTATAAAAATCAAATCCATTATAAGATTTCACCAAACAGGCATAAACATCTGAATCATAATGTTCACTAATATAGTTAACAATTAATTCCGGATATTCTTGAGAAATCAAATACATATCTGGATTATTCACCATTTCACGAAAAGAATTATATACACCATAATCTGCAAGAATACGATTCGTAATCGGCATTTCAGTTCCCCATCCTCCCAGTGCATAAACATTGGAACATGACCCTTTTTCTCTGATATCAATAGGAAGATAGCATGTTGACATTCTGTCATCTGTAGCAAGAACATAGTATAAATGTTTCTTGTCTTTGCTAATGAAATCACATACTTTTTTTTGATGTTCTTTTTCATCAATCAAATATGATTTCTCTACCATATTGACCCAGTATGGCTGAATTTGAAAAAGCACAGCTAAAAAAATAAGCGCTAAAAAACTTTTCTTATACTCTGACCGATTCAATACTGTAATACATTTTACCGAATATGCCAATAGACAAAATACAGACATCCAAATCACAACGTCAACTCTATGCTGTAAAAATCTTTCTTTATAAAATAAATAAAAATATATACCCAAAACAAGAATTAATAAATAAAACACTGCAAAAGGTTCTTTTTCTCTATCCAAAATCCATAATATAAATAAAAACAATGAAATAAGAAACAAATTTTCTTTAAATAAAGCATAAGGAAACAGTTGAAAAAATTCAAACACATTGTTAATGGTTAATTCTTTTTTTTGTTTTAGAGAAATTAATTTTTCCATCACTTCATTTGTAAAAATTTCGGGATCGGCAAATATCCACGATGAAAACATGTTGACATCATTTGGACTGATTCCAAGCTGTTCATATTCCTCTTGAAACTCGCTATAATCTGGAAAACCGTAGTCTAACAGGTTGGAACGGTTAATATTATATTCATTATAGGAAGCCCATGCTTCATCGGATTTATAACTCTTCCAGTCCAAAATCTGAGTTAAAAAAATGAGCAAAAGCACAGAACCAAAAATTAAAAAATATGGTTTTAACTTCGAGATACCTTTTAACAAGCCGTACTTTTTCATATTTTTGATGATTTCTCGAATTCCTAACGTACTCATAACCATAAGAACTAATATACAGGAATGGAAACGATACCAGCTTCCAATAAGCAGCATAAATACCCCCAAAAAAACTGATTTCCATTTACTTCCACAATTCATACATCCATAAAATATTAGTATAGATCCAGAAATTGCAGCCATACCTGCAGTTTTTGTAAATTGTAATTTTAAGTAAAATTCATATGCACCATAGATTAAAAGTAAAATAGAAAAAAAATATCCGGTTAACTTGTCTTCTTTCTTTATTAAAACATAAGTAAGAATCGAAAAGGATATAAATATTACTAAATATTGACAGATACCGTACCAAGGAATGGAGGGAAACAAATTTAGCAATATCAGGATTATCTTGCCAAAAAATATATTTATATAAACCAAACGATTGCTATATTCACCAAAAACGCCATACGTAATTCCAGACATGAAGACATCATCGTTTGTCTCAAATACAGAATCACATAGCAACACGCAAAATAACATAACGCCAATATTAATTATTATACTTTTACACAGATCTGATGCTAAATAGGATAATACTTTCTTTTTCATAATCATCTTCTAAAATCTGCTGAGGAAATAAATTCATTTTACAGATCCCACGGTAGATATTAGGGTAAAAATACCAGCTCTTACATTAATCAGAAGATACTGTTTATCTCCCCCCCCACGTGATCCCAATGTTTTGTCCTGTTACAGCGTCACTTCCCGAAGACAGTAAATATTTTATTGTCGGAATAACCTCCTGGATATATATATTTCTGCCTAATGGATTGTTTTTTGCACTTTGCTCTTTGATCAGATTTGGCAGCTCTGAAAGAAATTTTGTTTCCATCATATCTGGAGAAACCCCATTTACCATAATTCCTTTTGATGCATATTCTGCGGCAAGATTTCGCATTAGTCCAAATAACGCATATTTTACTGTAATATATTGACTTTGAAACTTTGGAGGTACTCCCAGTAAATATGCAGAAAGCATAAATACAATCTTCCCATATTTCTTTTTTGCCATTTGAGGTATAAAAGACTGCAAAATCATCGTAATGGAACGAAGAGACGTATCTATTTCAAGCTGATAACTATCCCAGGTATGTTTATGAAATTGCAGACAATGCACTTTTGGAGCTGGCAAGTGAACAATATGATTCGGAATATCGCCCGAAACACGTATGCTTTCGATGAAGTCCTCTGTACTTTTTAAATCGGAAAAGTCTGCCTTGACCGGAGTAACCTGTTCTCCGACTTGTTTGCGCAATTCCTCAATGATTGCCGCCGAACTTCTATAGTGAGCCCATACCTTTTCATAGTTCTTCCCTACGTTTCTGATCAATTCGGCTCCCACATCTGATGAGGCGCCGGTAACAAGAAGAATTTTTCCCTTATTCATCCATTACACCTGCTTTCAAAAGTCCTCTCAAGACCTTTTCATTTTTTTGATTTCTGATTGTAACCTTGATTTCAAGATACCTTAAATCAAACTCTACTTTACTGACTTCACCTGTAACCACTAGTTCATCACCAATAAATACAGGTCTGGCAAATTTGATTTCAACACCTTGAATCAGACAGAATTTGCCTGGAATATAACATCCCCCTAATGTTGAAATCAGCGATGCCGTCAACATTCCATATACTACGCGGTCTTTAAATCCTTTGGATTTAGCAAAATTTTCATTCACATGAAGTGGATTTTCGTCTCCTGTTATATCCAAAAACTTCTGCATCATTTCTGCTGTAACAAGAACCTGGAAACTTTCACTCATTCCAACCGACAAATCTTTCATCTTATATTCTCTCATTTACTATACACCTGTCTTTTCAAGAATAAAATCCACCATTTCTCCAACATTTTTCATGGCGTTTACTTCGTCAATGTTAAACTTGATATTAAAATCTTCCTGAATTGCCACAACAAGATTAATCTGTTCAAGACTGTCCCAATCCTCAATATCTACAGACGAAGTAGCTTCACCGAGGATGATGTCGTCATCGTCAAAATTATTGCGGAAAATCATATTTAATCTTTCAAAAACTGTTTCTCTGTTCATATTTCTGCCTCCACTTGAATATATTTATTTTGTTTCTTATAAGAATCCTTAACCTTAAAGGACCATACTGTCCCTTCAGGTGATTCGGAAACAAGTACAAAACCCATAGTTTCATAAAACTGTTTTACCATTCCATTTTTCTGTGTTGGATAATAATATCCTCTAATCTCTGCTACACCAGCCGTTCTGCATCTGTAAACCAAAGAATCCATCATGGCAAATTCCATCGTTCGTTTTAATACACGGCAACTCATCAGCCATAAATCCATATGGCATATATCGTCGTCCATTCTGCCAATACATACGGAAACCACTCCATTATCGCCAAACCTATCTTCCAATCTGCCATAAAGTGTTATAAATTTCTTATTATCAGAAATCCCTTCAATTTCTGCCTGTGTGTATCGTCTGGTTGTAAGATTAAACTGATTACTTTTATTCGTAAGCTGCGCTATACGCGCCATATAGACTGGCTCAAAAGATTTAATAACAGCCTTCATACTCAGGGAAGAGAGATATTCACCGTAATCAGAAAAGCTTCCCTGAAGTTTCGTTCTTTCCGCATTTTCTTTATACATCTCGTTTCTTTTCAGATCGTCGGCAGATAGATATGTAACCTCAAAAAATCCATTCCTGTCGATATTCTGAATATACTCATGTGATTCCCCAATCTCAGGCGCACATACACCGGGAAGCTGTTCTCTCACCATATGACGTTCTGCAGGATTGTCATCCACAAACACAAGACTCTCTGGCAATAGCTGAAGCGTTTCTGCTATTGCAGACATATTTCTGTCCTTGGGTTCCCAGTTAGCCTTTATTTCTATAAAGTCCTCTGGTGCCAGCGCACTATCCGGATGCCTTAACCCGGACAATGCATTCGAAGCATCATTTTTTGAATTTATATTCAGGATAACGCCTGTCTGCTTTAAACGTTTTATATATTCTTGGAATTCTAGATAAACCTGCCCAGAAGGTGTTTCTGGTCCAATCTTTATATTCTCGACACCATCGTCTCCAATAACCCCTCCCCAGAGCGTGTTATCCAGATCTAATACCAATCCTTTTTTATTCTTTCCAAATATAGATTTTATAATATTTGCCACATTAAAAGATAACCAGGGGATTGCGTTCACATTAAGAGCATATTTATACATATTCCAGTAGAATGGATCACTCCAATCTTTTAATCCATAATCCGCTGATATATAATTTATATCACAGATAAAAAAATCCTTATGATTCTCTGCATAATCATAAAAACGCTGGTTCATCCTTGAAAGAAAATTTACAGTGCCGTGTTTATCTGCAGCATCCCTGTTCCCAAGAAGCCTGAACAAAGGCATCTCAAAATTATTCTGTATCACAGGGCATGCATAACGTTCGGAAAGCTTTTCCCATATTGTTTCAAACCGCTGCATATAAGATTCCAATAACGCATCAATTGATTCTATTGAATCCAAAGCGGTCGGAACTTCCGGCACATTCCGATTGGTGGTATGAATATATATAATATCCGGGCGGAATGCGAAAAGCTCCTGATTTTCAAAGACCGCATCTTCATAATACATCCCATACTCTGATTCATAAAAAGCTGCTTTTATTCCATGGTTCATCAGAAATAAATCCAGTATCTGTACAATGTTTGCCGTGGTTGATCCACCAAGGACGGCTATGTTTTTTTCTATATAATTTCTGTTTTCAGCTAGAAGACTCTTCCGAATTTTTCTTCTATTCGAAAGAATCCAACCCGCATCAAAGGGGTATTCAAGTTCTTTCATCAATCATTTCACCTCATTAACTGGGCCGGTCCATATCGCCGTCACCCTTAAACAATATTGCGTCTTCCGTTTCCGACATATAATATATATCAATATTACGCTGTTCAAACGGCGCGAAATAATCTGGCATAATATTTCCGGACTCAGCGACGGATTTCCAACCGCCATGTTCAAAGATTACATCACTTACACCTGCCTCATAACAGTCAACGTATTCACAGTTATATTCTATCAGAAGTCTGTCTATCTCCGGAGTAAAATATTTTAATAATTCGTGGTCTCCAATACAGTCAATCACTCTAAGCAACGCAGAATCATTGCAAGTCTGTACACGAAGCACAATAAATAAGGATTTATCCTTATATGTCAGTCCATATTTGATATATTTAAATGAAGAATGTTCAAAATACCGACGTTTAATAAATTCTCTACTTTTATATAGCTGTCCTTCCCTTACAAGGCAGTTTTCAATACCGAATTGATTTACCGCTTGATCAAACGAAGTGATCTGATACTGTGTGACCCCCTCCTGCTCTATATATCCGGGAATGACTGCGTCATTTACTTTTGCAATCTTATATTCAGCCATGCGCCTTAATCTGTACCATTGTTTCATTTTTCCAGTATTTAAACCAAGGAATTTATAAATGGATCTAGTTTTTGGATTTATGCCGGGTGCAGCAATTGTACGTATATCACCGTTTTCCCGCAGAAATGTCAGGATACTTATCCCCTGCATGGTTTCTTCTGTTTTTATTATTTTCCAAATAGCGAGAGTGACATCCCGGTTCTTATCGTTATACGGAATATATCCCAGCAAACCTGTAATCTCTCCATTTTTTTCTGAGATAACAAAAGATACCTCTTCGCCCCATTTATGCTGAAATTCAAATAACTCCCTGCTGCAGCTCATTATATGATTTTTTCTCCAGTATTTATCAATAAAATTCATTATATTCTGTATATCATCTGTTTTTGCAAACCTTATCATCCATATTCCCTCCGTATTTTCAAGCAAACCAGATTATCTCGTCCACTTTTTATAATTTTCACTCTTTGGCGGAAAATCATTACAGTCAAACCTCGGCAATGTGAGAGCATCGTCTTTCTCTAAGTCTGCAACCCGCACCTCTGTCGTTAACCCTGCACTAGCGCCGTTTTCCCTAATAAAGCTCAATACCTCTGAACTAAAATTACCATAAGGATAATTCATGACCCATCCTCCCTTACGGTCAATAAATTCATCCATAACATGAAGTGCTTTTTTTATGTCTTCCTTCATCTTTTCCTTCTTTAGATTCCCCAGCCAGTAGTGGTCGTATCCATGGATACCTATAAACATATCGTGTTTCTTTAAGGTACGAATCTGCTCTGAAGTCATATATATTTCATATGCAAGCTGCTCCTCAGTCACCCCAACATATTTATCAAACAAATCGCTAGAAATCTGATTTCGCAGTTTTTCTGGTAAAACGGTCTGCAGAATTCTTTTCACAAAAACAGTGTCTTTTCCATCAAATCGCCCGCCTACGGCATATTGATTCCACAGCTCTTCCGTTGGCGGGTAGTCAAATTCACTGCCACGATAAAAATCCATCCTTTTCTTGACATCTATTATAAGTTTCCTAATATCTGCACTTGCCAAAATGTAATGAATTTTGTTTACATCCAGAAGCTGATGGGTTGTAAATGTTTTTCCTGGTATGAAAAAAGAACCCTGAAACCCCAAATTCCTCTAAAATAGGAAATGCAACTGTGAAATTATCAAGATATCCATCATCAAAGGTGAGCAGCACAGCATTTTCTGGAAGACTTTCGCCACTCTGTATAGCTTCAATAACCTGTTCCATTCGGATAACATTACAATTCGCTTTAAAAAATTCCATCTGCCGGCGAAACAAATCAACATTCATTCCTTTTATTCCGGGATATCGGCTATGTTCCAAATCTCTCGTATAATGATACATTGAAATAAATAGTTTCCTATTACTCATTTTATATCCTCCTCTGATTTTTCCCTAAAAATGCAGCCGGAAATCTAACCTAAACTATCTTCTTTTTACTACTTTTGCCGGTGTGCCATACGTAACAGTATCCTGATCCACATTACAAACTACGGTGCTTCCTGCTCCTATGATTACATTAGCCCCGATTTTAATTCCCTGGATAATAGTACTTCCCGCCCCAGCAAAAGTATTCTCACCGATATGACTCATTCCGCAAATGACTGAACCTGTTGCCATGTGTATATTATTTTCAAGTATAACATCATGTTCTATAATTGCACCTGTATTAATAATATTATTATTCCCAAGCTTCGCACCCGAATTGATAACTGTCCTTGGTAAAATAACATTTCCCTCTCCAAATTCAACATTTGGAGAGATAATCGCCGTTGGATGTATTACATTCACCATTTCAAATCCGATATGTTTCAATCTGTTATAAATAGTATTACGCAGGAAATAGTTTCCAAGATGCCCTATACCGATTACTGCACAAGTAATTCCTTTATGATACAGTTCTTCTGCATCAGCATCTGAACCGATAATTGGAATATGATTTACAAGCTGACCAATATATGTGTCATCCTTATCAAGTATTCCTGCGATTTTATATACCGTTTTGTCTATCGAGTCTATCACTACTTCAGCATGGCCGCCAGCGCCAATGACAATCATTTCCTTTTGCATAGTAATCCTTTCGGTATCGTATTTGATATTCTCTAACTATTTTTTATTCTCATGGCTTCTTCATATACCTCTGCATAAGGCTCATATTTTGTAAAGAGATACTGCGCAATCACTTGCAGCAATTCGTAGTCTTCCTCGGAGTCCACATCTAAAACTCCTGTATCTTTCATAAAAAGTACGCCACAATTATTGTTAAAAAAAATGTTTACCGGTTTACATTTTAATGCATCGGGAGAGTAAGCATACATAGAGGCATTCATGTCGAAAAATACTGGCGCCTGTTGTCTTGTTGCAAAATCACTTTCCAACGCCCTGCAATAAAAACTGGTTCCTTCTTCCTTTTTTACCATGTTAAAATAGGGATTCCTGCGCGATTCAACTACCGAAAAGATTACATCGGCTTCTTTCTGCATACGCTTTAGTTCTAATAATTTTTCCAAATCGGCAAGAGTACGCATAGGCGATGTGATATCTAGGTCAACAACAACATCATATACCTGATTCTTTTTTTCCGACATCTGAATCATACAATCTCTTATAACAGAAACTTTTGGAACATGATCCCCTGACAGTTCATCTGCTCTTACAATATAATCGCAGGCAAGCACATTCTGTTGTTCTACTAATTGTATCAGTTTGCGGCTGTCTGTGTTCAAAACAATGTCCACGTGATCATTTGTCAGTTTCTTCATATACAATGAAATTTCTGCAAGACTAAAATATACCAACGGACATCCTATAAATGACTTCAGATTTTTATTCTTAAATCCCTTTGATCCTGCTCTTCCGCAAATAGTAAATAATATGTTCATTTTTTCCTTCTCCTCGCAGTATACCCATTGTAAATTCTACAGTATACCCGCTGTTAATTTTAATACTTTTAACGCATGTGTGATCGTGCTGTCGTTTTTAATTCTTCCTTCGACAATATCCATAAAATGGAGCAGTTCTTTTTGCTGATATAAATCTCTCTCCTGCGGAAACTCAAGATGTCTTCCTGATTTTAAATAGTCGATATGACCTGTCAGAAAATCTGCAACGACAACATCTTCATCCAAAAATAGTTTACATTGTCTGATGTCTTTTCTTCCAAAATAATCCAGGTGCAACTCTATAACCTTATCCTTATAAAGACCTAGATAAACGGCTAAATCATCGCTGTCAATTTCAAGTCTGGAATATTTGCCCCCTGCATATAGTATCTCTTGCGGGAAATCAAATAAAGCTGTCAGGTAATCCCATTCATGAATCAAATCAATTGCAACGCCTCCGCCCATATCTCTACGTGCGCAATATGCAGTGCGATAATCTGTTCCTGGTCTCCAGTCTGGCAAGTAGCTAGAGCATACTGCCTGCACAGAAATCACTTTTTTTAAATCCACGTATCCTTTCAAATACTGAAAAACATTGGTGTACCTTAAAGGACACGCAACATAACTTTTTTCATAATTGAATGAAGGTAATTCTGTTAAGTCAATATCAGCGTCTGCAAATACCGGTTTTTCTATGAAAAAACAATCTGCATGCTTTATACACTGCTGCAGCGCTTCAAAATGTAATGAAGTCGGATTCGTGATAAAAATAACATCATAATGCCTGTCCGACAATTCCGACATCTCATAAACTCCTGTAATAATCTGACAAATGTCACTATCCTCGATTTCCTTTTTTGTATGGCGATACACATCGATTCGATAACATATATTTCTTTTTTTCAGGATAGCATTCATATTCCGAATGTGTCTTTTTGCGATAGAACCTAATCCCCAGAATGCAATTTGCATAATCACTTCTACATAATCCCCCAATACATCTACTGCTCTTCAATCCAGTCTATGAAACGCAGAATATATTTATCATCTTCAAATCCATACTCTGCATTATTATTATATTTTATCTGCTCGAAAAAACTTTGTATTTCATTGCGGTACGCATTCTCCACCACAAACGCTGCATAGTCATTTCTTTGCTCAATCGTACCATACAAAGCAATCTGCTCATCCGTTTTCAATTCTAAATTATATTGTTTTAACCCATTGGCAGTTCCATCCCATGTAATATACAAATCCTCTCCGTAAATTTCCAAATTCCGGACTGCCTTACGTGATACCACATCTATCATAATCGTTCCTTGTATGCCAGAATCATGCTCCACCAAGAGGAGATAGCTATCATCATAGGTAGTTTTCAGCTTAGTCTTTTTATTCTTTTTTACAGAGCAACTGACAATCCTGCCAAAAGTTTTATATAGCCAAGGAAAATCAATTGCCATAATCTCCCTGCAGCCATTCGTTCTGTCGTCGCCGACAAAATATTGCATATAATCCTCCCAAGGATGCCAGTCGGGCAGATACTGCCCTACGTGATAAGTGTATGATAATAATGAGTCTGACTGCCTGACTTTTTGCATAATAAACCGTATTTCCTCTCGATACAAAAAAGTAGAGGAAAGAAACAACACACAATTATTCTCCGCTGCAAGCTTCATATTTTCTTCATACAAATCATCAACAAGATTAATTTCTGTAAATACATGGAGCTTTCTACGCAAACATTGCGAAATTAAATTTGCATGTGCCAGAGGAGCCGTACATATAAAGGCGATGTCACACTCCTTCGCCAACGCCTGTTCCAAACAGGGAACGCACAGAATATGATAAGTTTTTTCCAACTCAACGCGCCTGTCACACCTGTTATCTACTCCAATAATCTGTATTTCAGGATCCAACTGCCGCATTAATCGAATTCTTCTCTTTCCCATTGAGCCAAGCCCTACAACTATTGCTACCATAAAAACCTCATCTTCATCAAAATCCTACATATAACCAACCATCTGCAAATTTTCACTTTGAAACAGACACTACCTAGATTACCCGTCTACAAATCAAATAAACCACTCTGTCAACTCAGTTTTTCCTCCATCCGCTTCATCTCCTCAAATTCACCCATATCTAGAAAAGAGTCTTCGCTTACCGGATACATTCCAACCCTCAATTTTAATTCCAATGCTTTATTTACGAGATCTGTCATATGAAACATACTACCCGACGGAATCAAATTGATAATCTCCGGGTTAATTATATACATTCCAGTATTAATAAAATAAGATGTATGGGGCTTTTCCTCCATACTGATTACTTCACCATCCTCTTTTGCATGAATAACTCCATAAGGGATTGTGGCATTTTTCAATGATGTTACAATTGTAATTACATTTCTGCTTTGCTTATGATATTCATATAATTCTGCATAGTCTGTCTTGACAATGGTATCACAGTTTGTTACAAACACCGGACAGTTAAACTGTTTATCAATCAGACGAATACTTCCCGCCGTACCCAGAGGCTGATCCTCTTCTACATATGTCAAATAATAATTCATATCCAACTCGGAAAAATAGGATTTGATCATATTTTTTTTATAATTCACAGTCACGTAATAATCTTTCAACCCGTATTCACAAAAGCTATTGATAATTCTTTCTATAATGGGAATGTCGCCTATAGGGATCAATGGCTTTGGCAAAATTTTTGTAAAAGGATACAGCCTTGTTCCCTGCCCTCCTGCCATAATGATAACAGGAGCAGCGATAGATGCCGAAGCACCTTTACACCGTTTCCTTAAAGTCTCAATATCCACTACATGCATGGCATCATCAACAATAGGAATCGCCCGCACTTCATAATACTCCATAACCTCTCTTGAACGATGGCGTTCTCCTTCAACCAGATACTTTGGGTTCGTATTCATAATCTTTCGGATATCAACATCAATTATCCCGTTTCCAAGAATCCATCGCCGAATATCTCCATCGGAAACTGCACCGCATAATTCCCCGTCGTTGTTCAATACAAATAACACACCCGTTGAATTTTCATCAATTTTACTCAAAGCTTCTATTAGTTTTATATGTTCCTGTGCCAGATACTGCTCTAACTGTGCTTTATTCATGCGACATCTCCCCCAAGACCTTCCTCAAAACCGACACTACAAATTGTATCTCCTCTTTTGAAATCTGTGTACTGCACGGTATGTTCAGAATACGTCTGCTATAATAAACAGCCTTTTCTATTCGATAAGTCATTGCATTAATATATGGTTTTTGTTCAGGTATCAGTCCCCATATAGCGCGTGTCTGTACCCCACAGTCCTCCATTTTAGTAATGATATTGCGTATGTCTTCATACAGATTCTCCATAGAAAGTTCTAATGCATAAAACCATTTATTCGAACTTGTTCCCATGCGAAATTGCAAAAGCTTTACCATTGGCAAATCTGCCAGCAGATTTTGGTAGGTCTTGTAATTATTTTGCTTTCTCCGTATAAACTCTGGGAGCTTTTCCATTTGCGCAACGCCAAGAGCTGCCTGCAGATTTGTCATCCTATAATTATATCCAACCCTGTTATGAACATAAAAATGTGGATCGTCTTTCGCCTGCGTTGACAAATATTTCATATTTTCTACCATAGCGGCCGTACGCGCTGTTACAGCGCCGCCGCCGCCAGTTGTAATAATTTTATTCCCGTTAAAAGAGTAAGCGCCATAATGTCCTATGGTCCCTGCATATCTGCCTTTATATCTTCCTTCTGTATAATGTGTTCCCAAAGCTTCTGTAGCGTCTTCAATTACAACCAAACCATACTCTTCGGCTATATCCATAATCTGTTCCATATCTGCGATATTCCCGAAAATATGTACTACCACAATTGCCTTTATTTGCTTACCGTTCTTTTTATAAATCAGACGACTATTACTATATTGGCACTCCTCCTCGCAGAATTTTCTGAGCTTTTGGGGATCCATGCACAAAGAATCATCACAATCCATAAATAATGGTTCGGCAAACTGGTATTTTACTGGATTTACTGCCGCAATAAAAGTAAGTGCAGGCACAATTACCATGTCGCCCGCTCCCACGCCGGCATCCAATAATGAGAGATGAATCGCCGCAGTACCACTTTGACAGGCTGCGACACTCTCTGTATGCAAATATTCCATTAGCATATCTTCCAGTCTGGTAATATACGCCCCCCCTGTAGATACCCATCCCTGTTCGACAGCGTCAGCCACATATTTTTTTTCATTCCCTTCAAAATTTGGAATAGATAATGGTATCATACTTTTCATCCTCCTCTACATCTTGCCATCCAGTGATTTACCTGTTTCTAGATGAACAAAATTGTTGAGATATTCTCCCAGTGCATCTACAATATCCGCCTTCTCAATATTTTCCCTGGCAAACAGAGTCTCCAGCCTATTTAATAAAGCATCAATATCTTCAGCGTCGCTCGCCTGTTTATCCGTAATAACACCCAGCGACTGGAATCGGGTACTATCAATCTTCTCACCCTCTACAAAAAATTCTTCAAACGCTTTCTCACCTGACGTATCAGCTTTTTCAAAATGTACCGGATACTTTCCGCTTTCTGCAATATATTTTACCTGTTCCAACGCCTCACTGTCTGAGCTGCAATATTGAATGCCATAACCATATTCTCTTATCAAATTTACAGCAATTGCATCAAATGTCGTCATCTGTTCCACTCCCAATTTGGGAAAGAAAATCTCTCTGTTTTTACCAAGAATACAAGACAACATACAAATCTGGCCGCTTTCCTCCGGTGAGACAAAATACCGCTTGACATCCGAAGGGGCGCTTATCGGCTGCATGCTGGAAATACGCTTCAGAAATCCTGACGGCAATGAGCCGTTGGAAAATGCTACATTTGCAAACCGGGCTGTTTTTACCGGAAACAAGTGGGAATAACTGAAAATCAAATCCTCCATGATACGTTTACTCGCCCCCATAATATTAACGGGATTGGCTGCCTTATCAGTTGATACACAAAAATATTCCTCCGGCGGAAATTGCGCCAACAACTCCAAAAACGCCTTTACATTCAACACATTGTTCCGAAGCAGAGCCTCTATAGAATAGACGTCTTTCTCACTCCGGACATGCTTATGTGCTGAAAAGTTAGCGACAATATCAAAACCCTTGTTTGCCCGAAACATTTTTTCAAAAACACAAGATGAATAATCCATAGGATACGGCATATATTCTTTCGGTACATACATTCCAGGCGTACTTCTCAAATCCCGTGTCAATTCCGCTAAAGCATTTTCATTAATGTCGGCCACAACGAGACTCTTTGGTTCATACGGAAGAATTGCTTTGATAAATGAACTTCCGATGCTTCCCGCGCCTCCAATCACCAATACACTTTTATCTTTTATCTTTTTCGATATTTCTTCCCTTTTATTTTCTATATCATTCAAAAACATACTTTTTTGACGTTTCGTCACATATTCAGATATAAAATGGTTCAAATCAAACATTACAGTTTTCTCCCTTATAATAATTTATTTTCACTTTTGAAACCACTGCTTAGAAACTAATCCCATTGCTTTTTCAAAACCAATAAAAGGAACTTTCCATTTAAGAAAAAAATTCTCCATTTCATCTGGTTTAGATATGACTGGCAAATCTTGTATATCCGGCTTTTCTTCACAAAATACAATTTCAGATGAACTTTTAAACTTGTCGATAATAATCTCAGCTACTTCACTTAATCGGTAATTTTGAGGATCAATTGCATCAATCATTTCCTCAGCCTGACGTTCTATTACCTCTTCAACAAGCTTAAACAGATTGTCTGCAAAAATATAATTCCGTATAGCGTCATGTGTTCCGTAAATACTAATCTGCTTGTTTTCCATAGCATTTCGAATCATAGTATAAAGCATGGGCTGATTCTTTTCATACCCGTATCCTTCTCCAAAGATCTGTCCCGGACGGATAATACACAATTTTATGTTATTCTTTTTGCAATATAATTTTGCTGTTTCTTCCATCTGTTTTTTGGTCAGAGAATAAAAACTATAAAACTCGGATGTCTCAGGATAAGCAGCGGATATGGAAGATATACATACCACAAATCCTACTCCATAGCGCTTAGCAGCCATGCATACTTTTAAAACTCCCGCAATGTTGGTCTGAATCATTTCCATAATCGCCGCATCGCTGCTTGAATCCGAAGCCGCCGCAAAATGCACAATCGCATCTATGTCTCCCGGTATTTTTAAATTCGTATCTCTTGCAAAATCAAATATAATATCACTTTCGCGTCTTCCCACGGTAACTACTTTATACCTGTCCCCAAGATATTTAATAAAATTACCTCCAACCGCAGATGTAGGAGCTGAAACCAGCAGCTTTCTTTTATTACTCATTTTTATGCGTCCCCTTTCTATTACAGGAATACTCATTCCCCGATCCTTTTTCCACTATATAAAACGTTTGCGATCCAATCCCCTAGACCATTCTTTTTCATTTCATAGACAATCCTGTCTATATCGTAAGGGACTCTTTTTAATTCTATCTTTCCATCAGATTCAAAAATAGCATATGCCGCCCTGGGGTCATGGTCTCTTGGCTGGCCTACAGAACCAGGATTACAATAAGTAACGTCTTGCTCTTTTTGTATTTGCTGTATATGTGTATGCCCCGAAAAAAAGTATTGTTTTGCAAGGCCATTTACAATTTCAAAATCAAAGTATTCTATTCTTTCTTCTATTGCGTCATGCCATCCTCCGTGTCGAAATGATGCCTTCTCTGTGTCATATTTCTGAGGTAATCCAGACATCCATTTTCGATTCTTCTCAGTAATAATTTCTTTTTGATAATCTATACAAATTTTTACGGTTTTTGAGGCACAGGTCACACGATTCAATAGATAATAGTCATGGTTTCCCATTAAACTGACAATATTTCTGTCTCTTATTTCATCTATACATTGATTGACCATACAATAATAACCGCATATATCTCCCAGGCAGACGACTTGATTTATATTTCTTTTATCCACATCAGCCAACACTGCCCTCAACGCCGGGTAATTGCCATGTATGTCAGAAATGACCGCCGTTTTCATCCCATTTCACCCATTCATCTATATATCTTAACGCCATTCCCTGCTTTATATTTCTGTTTGCTGGTGCATTGTGTTCCAAATACCACTCCATACACATCTCCGCTTCATTATAGCCAAAAGCAGTCCGAATCGATGTAGATGAGGATATCCTGGGATTGATCTCAAGCAGGTAATACTCTCCATTCTCAAATCGAAATTGAAAATTCACAGGCCCCTCGGGCTTCAATATATGCACAAATTCATATATTTGTTTTTCGATTTCACTATTATTAATAACATATGCTTTAGAAGTAGCGCCTTCCTGGCTCAGTTTCCTTTTCATAATAATCGGTTTGATGCAGGTACCATCAGCAAGTCCAAAAGTTGCTGCCGTATATTCATGCTCATCGTCCCCTGTTATCTTCTGCACCATGTAGTTATCATCACTAATCTTTTCCGACCAAAAAAGAAATTCTTCTTTCGAGTTAATTTTTCGCATTCCCTTTCCAGCATAGGATTTTCGTGGTTTTAATAAAAAGGGACTCCCCATTTCCTGCACAATCCTATCATAATCCTTTGCAACTGATGATAAAATTGCTGGGAATTGATAAGCAGTAAGCATCTTATACGTAGACCATTTATCATTGGATAGATCTATAAGGTTCTTCTTATTTAGAACACATTTATCAATCAGGTATTTATTTTCACTGTTTATAACTCTTTCTATTTCCTGTTCTGTTCCAAAGAAGACCAAGTCAATCTCTTTCTTACGAATCAGCGTTTCCAAAAACTCTATATAATCGTCGCTCGACGCCCACTCTGCTTTCACGAATTCATCTGTCCATGCCTGTCCTACGGCATCACCATAAACATCCATTCCTATAATGTTACACTCATATTTGCTCATGCGGAGACTTTTTATGATCCCATATCCTATTATCGCTCCTACCCCGGTCACAAGCACATTACAACGCTTCATAAATGTGATTTACCTCCCCTTATTATTCTCTTAATTATCCAAAAACATACTCTTATGCCACTTTGGTACATATCTAAATATAATATAGCTTATTCTAATAACAATTTGTTTTCTATAATGTAAATTTTACTAAGTTCGTTACGGCTCTTTTGTATATAATTAACAGGCATATTCCAAAAACAGCAGTAAACAATATACCAATTATAACCCGTACAGTAAACGATAATATAAATCCCTGTATAATCCATGTTTCTACAAACATTATACCTAATATAAACAAAATAAAGCAATCCTGTACCAAACTATTCTTTATTGTTTTCTTAACAATAATCATGTGCATAAACAACAAAAACATATATGAAATTACAGTTGAAGCTGCGCCAAATCTATACCCATATATCGGCATAAAAACTACATTTAACATAATATTTATAATTGTGCTAATAATAGTTCCTACTGCAATCAACATTGTTTTTTTATAATAATATTCAATATTATAATATATTGTCGTATACAAAAAATTAATAAAAGTTGCTAAAACAATCCAATTGATAAGCTGCTGTCCTTCTGTATATTTATTGCCTCCAAATATATATATCAATTCCGGTGAAATGCAGAACACCAAACTGGTTACCATACACATTCCCAGGACAACAAACATTTGGTAGTAGCGAATATCTCTGTATGCATTTGCTGTCATTTTCCGAAAAAAAACTGGTAGATATATTTTGTTTACTCCTTCGCTTGCTACAGCTAATAAAATTCCAGTAGTGTAAGCAACTGCATAAATTGCAGCGCAAGATGTGCCAAAATAGTTTTTTATCATAATTCTGTCCGCATTGCTCAGTAACAGCAAAGATAAATTGTGCGGCAATAAAGGCAACGCATATTTCAGCGTATAAACAATATATTTTTTTTTGAAACTCCATCCACCTTTCTTTTGATATAGGAGAAATGTAGCAGTTCCAACAATTACTGTCGGAGATAATGCGCCAAAAATTCTATCCCAGTAAGCAGAGTCAAAAAAACCAACTGTAATAAAAATGACTGAAAGTGCAACATTTGCTATCAAAATGGATAATGTGTAATACATATTTCTTTTATATTGAAACTGATAATTCAATTCCATATTTTTATACGATACAATAAACAACATATAACTATATAAAATCATGATATTCATTGTACATCTGTCAACAAACACAATGCGATTCAATAGATGATAAAAGACATTAGCAAATAATGTAATAATAACCGTATTGATGAGGGTTATATTCATTGTTGCAGACATATACTGCTCAGAATTTTCTTTAAAATCTAGAATCCCTCTCTCTACAATACCATATGCTGCAAACCCCAAAATCATATATAACATATTCGTGACAGAAAAAAAGAAATCTACAGAACCATATTCTGAAGTTGTAAGAAGTCTTGTAAAAATCGGAATGCTAATCAGGTTAACAGCCCTTGTCAACACAGTTGTAAGAATTCCAATGCTTCCAAATTTAATAGCTTTATTATTTACCAGTTTTTTTATATTTTCTAATTTCATTCTTTCACCTGAGTTTATTGGACGCTTACAAATCTGTAAACACGCATACCATCGATATGTTTTACAAGCCGTGCTGTTGTTTTTTCTTGATAATGTTCACTCAAGTACTGCGCTATCGTATCGGAACAGTCAAGTTCTTCCTTTGATACACAATAAAATACATGCTTATTATTCACAATATTTTCAAACAAAGTCTCTCCTTTGCCGAAGTATTTATCCAGCATATAGTCATAAGATGGCCATGCATACATATTCATTAAATATATATTTTCGTAAAACCCTTTTTCTATAATTTCAGATGTAACAGTAAACGCCGCATAAATTTCTGATGTCTCCAACGCACCCAGCAAATATAAGTTTTCTTTATCTTCCGCCAACGCCTGAAGTTTGTCTCGATTATCTTTTATTCTCTCACGGTATGATGATACGTTTCCCCCAAATTCCTGATAATATGAACTATTTGTAAGCGGTCCATAAAACAAATTTGTGATTATTACTACACATAGTAATGTAAGCGATAACATAACCTGACGGTTTCTTTGTGTACTGATACTATCCGACTTAAAATTATAAAATAACAGTACCATACCGGACAAAAAAATGATTACATCTACATGATGCTGCAGTCTCCCTCTAACAACCAGTACCATATAAGCCGACAACATAAACCCAAATATAACCCACAGTCTCCACCGCTGCTCTTTTCCAGTATATGACAAAAAAATCGTTAATGTTATTAAAAAAAGAACCGAAATAATACTGGATAAGAGATACGTAGGAAGATATTTTATCCCCCAGACCAACCGCTCAAGTATAGTATTTTCTCCTGTCGGAATAATCGCTTTTATTTCTGCTATTAAATCGATAGTGAGAATTTCTCTATCACAGTAATTATAATCCTGAAACCACATCTTATAATCATTTTCAGATACGCCAATTTTCTGATATTCTTCAGCATACTGTTTATAATCCGGTACCCCATAGTCAAACAATGCTGCTCGCGCGTTATTGGTTTGAACATACGAAGACCATGCTTGTGAACTGGCATACTCATTACAATCAATCAAATAAAATAACTTATATGCTCCAAATAATAGAACCAATCCACAAAAAACACGAATTGATACATTTATAAATGATCTGGTAAAAATTTTTTCTCTATGTTCCCATGCATAAATAATATAAACCGAAAAAAATAACATTGCAACGATCAATACAACAGACACTCTAATTAACAATGCATTTATAAATAAAAATAAAACCATCAAAAGCATTCGTTTATATTTCTTTTTGTACACAATATAATTCCACAATAATGCTGCTACAATCCCAGAAATCCCCGCGACCTTAGTAAAAGTGAATCTAATATACATTTCATAGGCCATAAAAAAATTTATAAGCACATATATAACATCTAGACACTTACTACTATCATCACGTTCAGACAGATACAAATAATGAACAGATGCAAACGATATAAAAATAATTGCCATCATATATATAGCGTACCATGGCATATGTGGTACGATTTTAAGCAATCCTACTAGAAATCTGCCTAAAAGCGGATTAATATATAATATATGATAATCATAAACGCCATCATATCCGCCGTACAAAAACATACACATATCGAAATCATCACTTTTTTCTGTAGGTTCAAACAAAAGAAGAATACTACATAATTGTACAATCGCTATGAGTGCCGCACAACATATTTTGTTTTTTTTCATTCTAAACACTACTCTTTGCATAATTGATCCAACATCAAGAAGAATGCAACCGTCTGAGAATAGACAGAAACATCCACCTCTGTAATGGAATTAGGCGCGTTTACTTCAATATGATGTTTCTGGATTGTACTTGATGATTCCAGATATTTTCTGTTAATTTCAAAAATACTTTTATCGTCTCTCATATGTGGCCATATGATATTTGCAATAATACCTACAACAATTTTCTGGAATAACCATGAATCTGAAAATACGGGAATTAATGTACGCCTAATTCTTGAAAACAAGGAACTCTTTATTTTTCCGGTTCTCTTATTTAATCTTGCATAACAATGTCCTGAAAAGTACGGAACATCTAGCAATTTGCTGCAAAATCTGCCCGTCAGCTCAATGGACATTTTGCTTCCACGCTTATAATCCACATTCATTGGAACAGCAATATCATGAATATGCTTCATGCCAAATGTCGGAAAACTGTAGCAGAACATGTTTGCAAAATTATAAACCCCATCTTCCAACGCATACCATTTTTCCGCAGTTAGGCGACCACAATCGTCAAATGAAAGGTTTCTCAAATTCATTTTTTGTGTCACAAATCGTTTTTTTACTGCATCACCAACCGACATGTAAATTGTATCGCTATCATGTTTAAAAATATATTTTGCAACATTGTACATACAAAACTCATCACGGATAAACTGTTCAAAAGTGTATGGTTGCTTATAAACCTTGTCAAAATGGTAATAGTCCTTCAACGGTTCCGCCATTGCTCCAAAGTTTATAAAATCTATGCTTTTGTCCAATTTTTCGAACATTTTTTTCCACCTTGTATTATTGGCATAAGTGGCAGCATACTCACCATATTTATTACACATTTTTTTATCGATAGCATCATAACTGCGATCAATTTTTTCTGATACATTATACAGCTTAAACTTATTTCCATACATTTCTGCCATCTTTTTTGAAAGCCTTGCATCCTCGGTCCGGCCATTAGTTATCATGTCCTTCCCCATCCAATATCCAACGGTCACTTTTTCACCGTTAGCCACGCTCATTGCATATTCTAAACGTGAATCAACCCCTCCCGTTAGATACAAAATCGATTCATTTACTACCTTTTTTCGAATTCTGATAATATTCCTAAGTTCCTTTTCCAATTTGTCAGTAGTACTTTTAAACCCGTTATCTACCCAAACGCTCTCCTCAACAGGATACTCTTCCACAGTAAGCGATGTCCCGTTAATAACAATCAACTCATCACGATCCAGTTTTTTTATACCCTCAAAATATACTTTCCTGTCATAATAACCGCGAACAGTTATATATTTGAACATCTCTGCAATATCAAGCCTTGCATTTGTATGCTGTGCAATATGATATATCGTAGATGTTGCAAGATATTCATTATCTCTAGAATAATAGAAGAATTGATATAAACTTTTGTTATCAACAAAGATATACGTAACACCATCTAACCTTACAGCAATAACATACATTCCTATGGCATTATTTCTTAATTGAAGTAATTGATCTTTCTCGGTTTTCCTTGCCTCTTCCAAGAATTGTAATAATGCCTTTTCTCCTAATTCTTCCTTATATATAAATGTTCCAGCACAAGCAATATAGTCGTTACCATCTTTATAAAAATTATAGTTATTCACATTTAACTTATGAAAAGAGACAACATTCTCATCCTCTCCTGATAAACGAAATCCACTTTCACTTAATTCTTCCGTAAGATTCTTCTTCCACTCATAATTACCTGTTATAACTAATTTTCCCATTGCTTTCTCCTTTATATTTCAATTATTTTTAAAGTAATCCCGGATATCTCCCGTACAATACTAAATCCTTTCTCAAAATGTGACATATAATATGCATTATCTTTCAATTCTAAAAACAAAAAAATGCTAATTTCTATGTGTTTGTTTTCAAACGCTGTCAGTGTTGTAGATGGATACATAAAAAAAATCTTTTGCTTTTTTATCATTCCAACAATATTTTCACCCGGTATCATTGGACTTAACATGATTATTTGCCCGTTGTGTATATTATAGCTATTTAAATCCCTAGGATGTTTTTTAACAGCAACTTTTCCGTATCCTTCTGTTTCAAAATATGAACCAATTTTTTGAACATAATACTCTGGATTCGGCGCAAAATCCTTCATATTCGTAGTAAAAAGAACTGCCTGTGCTTCACTGAAATCTGCGGCTTCGCCAAACGTTTTATTTTTCAGTTCTTCATATTCCGCTGTATCTATCAACGTCATATCATACAATCGATGTACTTCTTTGTATAATTCTACAGACAAACAGTCTGGTTCGGCAGAATACCGGCAGCATCTCTTCATCGATTTTAGTGGAAACATTCCATTCGGATTACAATAACCCATTTTAGCAAAAAACCAGGAGACAAGATAGAACGGCTCTCGCCATCTCTTGATTTCCATTTTTGCGTGAGCGTCCGTGTTATCGCCCTGGCCATCTTCCAGTAAATCAATGGATATAGCTTCATCCGCCGCAAGCGCCATCAACCCACATGTAACGCCTCGAGTCGTAGAAAGACACATATGACTGTATCGATTCAAGTCCATAAATTTAGCGATTTCATGTCTGGCATACTGTTTATTTCTTCCAGCCAACCAACAAAAAACCATCTCTACTCCAATTTTAATCAACTCATTTCTGGGGCGTGTCAGAAATGAATCCGGCAGATAAATCTCTTCAAACAATCCCGATTGCCGACAGATCTTTTCTAAACCCATTTCTTTATACATTGGTTGGCATACCAGATCCCATGTGTACACTTTTCCATTTGCTAGATAATACCATATAAAATCCTGTAATTGCCGTGGCCCTCCTATATAAGCAACCGCTCTTTTTTTTTGCATGTTTTCTTCCTATCCATTCTCTTTCGAAATTTCCTTTACAACATACTGTGGTGTATCGTTTATACACATATAAATTCTGCCTACATATTCTCCAATTATACCAAGAACACAAAGTACAATACCAAACATAAACAGAAGAATAGCCACGGTAGAACTCCAGCCAGCAACTACATTATGCATAAATATTCTGCGGATAATAATAAAAATTCCAAATACAAATCCACACATAGAACAAAAAGCGCCTATATAAGTCGCTATTCTGAGCGGTACAATAGAAAATGCCGTCACTCCATTCAACCACAGCGAAGTCAATTTCTTTAAGGAATACCCACTCTGCCCGGTCTGACGCTCTAACTGCTTTGTTTGAATTGTCGCTATATTATGTGTAGTTCTAAGCAACAAACCTAGAATATAAGGATATGGATGATGATACTGGATGATTTCATCAATAATATATTTTCGAGCCAAAAAAAATATAGAAACAACAACCCCTTTTGGATTTCCCAATAAAAGATTTGTCATCCGCTCATTCACAGCAGTCCCCAATCTTCTGAATAAGGAACGTCTACCTCGATCAACCCATTCTGCTGAAACAACATCATATCCTTCTTTGATTTTATCTAGCATCTGCCGAATCACTTCCATCTGTGTCTGCCCATCATCATCACTGACAACTACATAATCCCCTGACACATAATGAAACCCCGCCATAATAGCTCCGTGCTGTCCAGCATTCTTCGCCAGATTGATTGCGGTAATTTTAGAGTTTTGCTTTGATAGTTCCCTAATAACATCCCATGTATTATCCGGTGAATGATCGTTCACCAAGATAAACTCATACTCTTCTATATTTAGTTCATTAAAAATTTGTATATCCTTGTTTATAACATCACCAATATTCTTTTCTGAATTATAACAAGGAATTACTACTGATAATTTTTCCTTCATACCTGTCTACACTTTCATTTTAAACCAAGCAATATCTTGGCTTCTTCTCTGGAATCAAAAACTGCAATACAATATCCCCACCTTGAAGAACTATCCGTCACAGTATCCCTGCCTTTTGTTATTTCATGCTTGACTGTTTTTTCTGCATATTGATCTATAAATTTTTCTATATCGTTACAATCTGTATCATTAAACGCAAATTTAACAGCGGCAATTTTCGTTGTATTTTGATTTCTTACGATTGGCTGTTCGCCCAACGCACATTTGATAACAAGATTAAGAAAATCATTTCCTGTAGATAGCGGAACAAGATGGCTTCCTATAAAATCACCACCCATTCGTGCGCCAATCTCAATAATATTTATATTTCCTTGATCATCAATTTTCAATTCCGCATGAGATGCTCCGATTGTAATTCCGAGACTATTTAATGCATGTTCTACAACCTTCTTCACCTGTTTGAGCAGATTTGTATCTGCTTCTGACGGCTCTATGTGTCCGGTTTCTATAAAGCTGGGAGCGCCAGACGTATACTTCTCAGTCATTGCAAGGAATATATGCCGTCCTTTAAACGAAATATATTCAACACTATATTCCTTTCCTTCAACATACTCTTCAACCAGAACCTTATTCTGAAAACTCTGCTCTTTTGCTTTTTCGATTGCCATATTTAATTCTTCTACTTTTTGGACTTTGAAAATCCCCCGGCTTCCCGATCGGTCAACAGGCTTTATGATGAGGGGATACTTTAGTTCATCAATGTTCAATTCGCTAGCGGACGCAACCATCCTGCTCTCAGGACTAGGATCATTGTTCATTTTAAAACGTTTCCGCATCTCATGCTTGTTTGTGGAAACCAAACTGGTTTCAATCGTATTTCCAGCCAGCCCCATATGCTCCGCCACATAACTAACTGTAATTGTAGCCAAATCCGAAGCAATCGTACAAATCCCATCAATCTCAATCTCTCTGCATTTATCTAATATGAGTGTCTTTTCAGTAATGCTGATCGGATAAAAATAATCTGCGATTTTTTCACCTACATCGTCTGCAGCCCATGCAAAAACATGCGTTTCCAATCCCATATCTTTTGCTTTTGAAATCAATGGTTCCTGAAAGCAAGACGCTCCTATGACCGCAAGTTTTTTCATATTCCCCTCCGTCCAAACATGTTTTTTCATATATCATAAAAATGTTTTTTTAAATTTATTGGCTGATTTATTTCTTCAATAATCTTCCTCGCAATTTTTTCCCCGGATTTTCCATTGCCATATGGATTCTCTATCGTTTTACATTTAATTTTCATTTCCACTGAAAAAGCTTTTCTGACAGCCGCTACTATGGAGTCTTTATCTGGATGGCAATTTATTGTACTTTCTGCTTGAAGTCTTCCTTTTTGTCTGTCTCCAATATTAACAGTTGGAATATGAAACAAAGGAGCTTCCATGATTCCACTAGACGAATTCCCAATAACTGCCTCCGCATATTTCATTAGCGATAAATATCGCTTCATTCCAAGAGAAGCAAATACATGCATATTTTTGTGTTTCAGCGCTTCGACATCTAAAGTATCATTTATAAGAGAACCTCCCTGATCTGCATTTGACTTTGTAATGATAAATTCATAGTTGTCAAAAGTTGAAAGCGCATCCAGAAAATCAATAATTTGCTGTCGGACATTCCCCTCTTCAAGCGTCACGGGATGATAGGTACAAACAGCATACTTACACTCTCCCAGACCCACACTTTTCAAAGCCTCATTTTTCGTTAGTTTTTCTAGAGACAGAATATTATCTGTCCCGGACGCTCCAAAATTAAAAACCTTTTCTGGAGATTCTCCAAGCTGTATGATTCGCTGTCGGCTTTTTTCATTCGAGGCAAAATGCAAGTAACTCATTTTAGTAATTGAATGACGAATGCTTTCATCCATTGCGCCTTCTGTAGTATCTCCCCCATACAAATGAATAACTGGTATGTGTAAATCCGAAGCAGCAGTTGCAAACATAAGAGTTTCATATCGATCGCCCAATACAACAATGGCCGCGTATTTTTCTTTATTAAATAATTCCGCAAATTTTCTTAATGCTTCAGCCTGATTTAACGCAATATCTAATCCACTTTCAGAAGCAACACGGATTTTTATAATCTGATCAATCCTCACGCCATCTCGTTCAATATCTTTAATAGTCTCTCCATACTCTTTTATAAGATGCGTTCCTGTCACGATTAATTCGATTTTTAAATCTTTTGATTCATACTTTCTCAATTCCTGAATAACAGGAAAAAGCAAGCCGTATTCAGCCCGCGTTGCCGTTATAATCGCTATCGTTTTCATATCTCTATTAATTCATCCTCTACAAAATCCCGAATCGCGCTTGTTCCAATTACATTCGTCCACTGCATCGGATTTATTCCGTTCCCCGGTCTTTTTGTGGTAATATTTTTTTCTGTCAAAATATCACCTGCTTGAATATCGCATTTAGCTACAATGCTTTTTCTTGCTATCTTAATATTTTCCTTTTCAATTTCAGCAGGTTTTTTTTCTCCTGTTCCAAATGCCTTCTCGATATGTCTGATAGATAAAATCATCTTTTTTAATTCATCTGGTTCCAAACTTGCCTTATGATCAGGCCCCTGCATATTTCGATCAAGCGTAAAATGTTTCTCTATCACAACCGCTCCCATTGCAACTGCAGCTATTGCAATCTCTATCCCTTTTGTATGATCCGAATATCCGACTTCAACTCCAAACTTTTCTTTAAGCGTCAACATTGCTTTTAAATTTACATCCTCAAACGGGGTCGGATATTGCGTAGTGCAATGAAGCAAAAGAATTTTTGCAGAGCCATTACTCTGCAATACCCTTACCGCGTTCTCAACCTCTTCAATCGTACTCATTCCTGTTGACAATATGATATCTTTATTTGTTTTTGCTATCTCTACTAAATAAGGATAATTGTTAATCTCTCCTGAAGGAATTTTCCAACGATTACAATCTAATGTCTGCAAAAATCTAATACTTGGTATATCAAATGGAGTAGACAGAAACTCAATTCCCTTTTTCCTGCAATAATCAGCCAATTCCATAAAATCCTCATGCGACAAAGCAAATTCTGACAGCATTTTTTTCTGGCTGTTTGTCCGGCCTGTGTTTTTCTTCTGGTACACTGCCATTTCTGCCATCTTCGAGGATATAGCATTCACATCATATGTTTGAAATTTGACAATATCTGCGCCAGCATCCTTCGCGACGTCTACCAACTGTTTGGCAATATTTAGATTTCCATTATGATTCACACCGACTTCTGCAATAATTAACACTTTTCCCATGACGCAACCGCTCTCCTCAATCACATTTCATCAGTTATAAAACGCCTTGATGTTTTCTGTAATATATTCTACAGCATCTTTTTCCAAACCATAATAAAGAGGAAGCCGCAATAACCGCTCACTTTCTATCGTTGTGTACTGATCTTCCCCATGAAATCTCCCCAATTTTTTCCCTGCAGGCGACCCATGCAATGGTATATAATGAAACACTGTATGGATATTCTTTCCTTTCAGGTAGAAAATTAAATCTGACCTTTCTTTCACATCTTTCACTTTGATGTAAAACATATGCGCATTATGAACACTGTCCTTAGTAATCTTCGGAAGAACTATTCTTTCCTTTTCTTCTAAATCAGACAACAATTCATCATAATAATTCCACGACTGCATTCGATCTTCATAAATCTCCTTCGCCATCCCTAACTGCGCCCATAGATAAGCTGCGTTTAATTCACTTGGTAAATATGAGGATCCTTCTGACATCCACGTATATTTATCAATCTCACCGCGAAAAAACTGACTCCGATTTGTTCCTTTTTCACGAATAATCTCTGCCCTCTGAATATTTTGGGGATCCTGAATCAGCAAAGCTCCACCTTCCCCCATGCTATAATTCTTTGTTTCATGAAAGCTGTAGCACCCAAAATCCCCGATCGTTCCAAGCGCCCGGCCTTTATAACTAGACATCACTCCTTGCGCCGCATCTTCAATAACAACTAACTGATAACGCTTTGCCACATCCATAATGGCATCCATTTCACAAGAAACTCCTGCATAATGAACTACCACAATCGCTTTTGTTCGATTCGTGATAGCATCTTCAATCAGTGTTTCATTAATATTCATCGTGTCCGGCCGAATATCAACAAATACAATCCTTGCTCCTCGCAACACAAAAGCATTTGCAGTGGATACAAATGTGTAAGAGGGCATAATGACTTCATCTCCAGGCTCTATATTCGATAAAATTGCAGCCATTTCTGTTGCATGTGTACAGGATGTTGTAAGTAGAACTTTAGCAGCCCTGGTGTAACTTTCCAACCAGGACGAACACTTCTTTGTAAACTGGCCGTCCCCACAAATCTTTCTGGAGCGGATTGCTTCCTCAATATATATTAATTCCTTTCCAGTAAATGGTGGTACATTAAAATTAATCATCCTCAGTACTTTCCTTCCTGTAACTTTTCGTATACTCTTTATTGTCGGCATTAAAATCAAGCCAGAATAATGTATATAAAACAAAAAGCCTTAAACATTTCTCTTAAGATTTTTACAACCTTAGAATTGATGCCTCAAGCTTTATAAATAAACTATAATATATATCATATTATTTTATTTATAAAACCCATTGAATTATATCATAGTTCTACAAAAAAATCTACTCTCTAGTCTCATTTCTCCAGCAAAATCTTGCCAAAAGATAAACTAATTTTTCCTTTTTTTCAAAAAAGGATATGTTTCGTATAATTCCTTTCTACCAGTCTACAAAAGTTTTTACTTTTCTACTCTATTTTTATTTCTATATTTACTCTTCAAAGAACTTCCAAATCTGATATCCGTCTATCTCTTTATATAATTCCACTCTTGCATCTGGATAATAATGTTCCCTTAAATAATTCAGTTTAATTTCCAAATAACGGTTATCTACTAAATAAACCTCCTCGTCTACCAACGACTTTAACGGATTCTCCACCCCTTTTTTCTTCAGCAGTTTTATAAGATCCGGATAATTGGTTGTAATTCCCGCAAGATAGGAAAAATTATCATATTTTTCATCATCCACATTCTCCCAAGGATACCATTCAAAATACAGGATTTGTATCGTTGTTTGAAAATCCAAAAAATAAAAATTATCTGTATTAGTTGAAAATTCCTCCAAAAGACCGCTAGGCGGTTTTTCTTTATTTACTACTTTCCTATATTTCTGCGGCCTATAATTCCACGATTCATAAAAAGTATTCGTGATATAATCCATTCGATCTTCTGACGCAATTTCTTGATACGACCGATCTGGAATATACAGAACCAAATGAACCATTATGCATAACGATGTAATAACCGCGCATATTTTCATAATCCCTTTTTTCTTATCTATACATTCCGAATCATTTGCTTCACTAAAGCTATGCTGCTTCCAAAAATAAATACCACACATAAACATTCCAAGAAAAATGGAATACTCAACGCGATATACATATCTTTCACGGTAACAAAAATATATTAGATAAAACTCTCCAATTCCCATACTAATCAGCATAGTCCACCATCTAGGATAATTCAAAAAAACGCCCAATCCCAGAAGCACGATACATGCTAAAAATACAGGATATTTCAAATATTCACGCTCCTGAAGCCTTTCAAAAATCTTCTCCTTTCCCACTTCCTGCACACTGTGATGTTGTGCAATAATCTCTGCCGTTTTCCGCATTCTTTCATAAGTAAAAAAATCATTATCCGCAAAATTCCAGCTTCGCATCATATAATAATCGTTTTCAGACACACCGATCTCAGACAACTCGTCTGCCATTTCTTCATAACCACATTCCGGCGCGTCCACCACCCCTGATCTTACTCCATTATATAGATAATACTGCCTATAATTTTCATCGGCGTTACAAATAACCTTATTTAAATTCCTTATACCATATGCGCTTCCTATTAATATACAGCCAGCTAACAATATAACCGCGACTTTCTTTTCAAATAATCCTTTTAGTCCCTTTTCCATATATATCCGGACAAATTCATACCCCAAAATAAAAAGAAGAAAGCCTCCCGCTAAATAGATGTCTGAAAATCTCAACATTGTACCCATAAGACAAATAAGACCTCCAGCTAAAATGTTCCATATACTTTTCTTGTAAAACAAAGCCCAGAGAAACACTAAACTGCCAGCCATAATTGCAAGCATAGCAGTCTTTGTAAACTGCAATAAAATATAAGCATCATTTGAAAAAAATAAAATAAATATTACTGAAAGCATCATCGCCTTTGGTTTTTCCAGTTTTTCAAACAAAAAATATGTCACAGCACAGGAAGATATAAAAATCAAAAAAAGTTGCAGCATAAAATACCAGCTAATTTCAGGAAAAAGCTTGTAAAAGGGCAATAACAGATATCCTATTATCACATTTACAAAAACCATCTGAGGATTCGGGCCATCACCATAAGCTCCTGATAAGATAGCAGCCATCACAAAATCATCCGACACTTCATACTTAACATCACAAAAAAGAAAAATCAAAGATAAAAAAAAGCTATTAATCAAAATCGCTATCAATAAATTTGAGGATTGAACTTTTTTAACGATATAATTTCTCACGATATTCAGCCTCATAAAAATTCCTGCCTCCGTAAATATCTGATTCGCATCTGCCTAAATTAGATTATGAAATCAGCTACCTTCTCTTTATAACTTTGCTGATTCCTGACCAAACAATTTCTTTCACAAGCCTTTCTTTCAACAATAGCAAAACCGTTCCATACGTTCCAAAAAACAAAACCGCCGATATACAGAGAAACCAGAACAAATCCATGCCATCTATGGCAGTTATAAGTTTCCCTATAATAATGCTTATTAATATCCCGACACATATTTTCCAATACTGTAATGTTTTCAACATATCAGGAAGCCTTCCTCTGAGGTAGAAACACTGCACAAGCAGCACAAGCAGCTCTGCCAATAATGTTGCCGTCGCCGCCCCCGACGCACCATATTTAGGAATAAATACCAAATTAAGCAAAAAATCCAACACCGCCCCCACAGTTACCGACAAAACAACCTTATTCTCTTCTCCCAAGGGGATAAGCACCTGAATGCCTGTAATATTAGATAGTCCAATTAACAAGACCGTCGGCATCAGGATACACATCGGCATTACAGACGGCAAAAAATCCTCTCCAGCCAAAAACAAAACCGTCTCACGCGCAAATATCATAAAATACACCATTACGCCAGTTGCCGCTATAAATACAAAATTAAAGGCTTTCGATATCATTCTATGAAAGGCTCCATTGTCATTCTTCTGAACATAATAAGACAATCTCGGCAACAGCACTGTTCCAAGGGAAGTAATCATTGTGATTAAGATCGTTTTTACTTTAATCGCCGCATCATAAATTCCTACTTCTGCATCATTTTTCATAAATCTAAGCATCACTACATCAAGATTTGTATAAATACTCGTTGCCGCTGACATTGCAAAAAACAAAAGAATCGGAGGCAGATGTTTTTTTAACTCATACCTAGATCTTTTCTTTAACGATATAAATCTCTGTGCATATACAAAATTAAAAATATACGAGGCGCAACTTGCAAACATCGTAATCGCCCCGTATCTAATATAATCAGACGGAGCCTTAACCATTAGGAACATCAGCACAAGAGAAACCACCTTTACAATAAGATTGCAAACGGTAATATAAGAATACTGCTCCAGTGCATTATATAACCATGACATAGAATAGACATTGAGTACAATGCCGATTCCATTAATAAGGAACAATTCTTTCTCTGCAGCAAACTGAGGCACTAAAAAAATTGATATCACAAATACGGAACAACTAAGCAACATTGTTACGGAATTGATAATTAGTAATTCCTGCGCTGTTTTAGAAAGTTTTTCTTTATCGTCTCTTATTTTTGCACAGGCACGAATTCCATACGTAGGAATTCCCAGTGACGCAAACATAGTAAAATACGTAGCCGCAGAGCTGGCAAATGCTATCTTCCCCGTTCCCACAGTCAGCAGAACTCTGGTAATATATGGAAATGTAATCAATGGAAATACAATAGAAGAAGTCGTTAAAACCATATTCATGATAAAATTAAATCTAATCGAGTGTATTTTCATAATCGTCTTCTTTCCAATATTTATTAATTCTATCTATTTCTCACTTTACTTAAATTAACAATTGCTTCATACCCCCGAAACTTTACTTTCCTAAGCATACGCAGCATTCCACTGTATTCTCCAGTCTCATGGTACACTGTTAAACTTTTTTTCTTTAGCGCTTCGTCAAAATCCTGAAATTTCTTCTGAATCTCTTTATTATTTGCTGGAAAGCTTGTAAAGATATCAACTTGTCCATGCGCCATCTCTCCGATTCTTCTTTCCATATATCGAACTTTCTCTTCTTCGGCTTTTCCAGTTTTTTTATAATTTTCAATATAATCTAACACATGCATGATAACATCAATATGATTCTGCATATGCTTCTGATATCCCTGCATACTCACACTCTGCCCTACCTGTGCCAACCGGTACATATAGACATAAATATCATAGTAAACCACTTTCTCCACATAAGGAATCGGATATAATATATATTCAACATCTACATAAAAACAGTGTTCGTCCAATCTAATGTTTTGCTCTTTTAAAATGCTGGTTTTTATAACTACCGCATGCATGGAAATCTTTGTTTCTTTTGCAATGGCATGAAACTCCATTTCTTTATTCAATTTGATTTCAGGAAATGTTACCGGAGTTTGTTCCTTTGTAACATCATTCACTTCAAAATAATTCGTAAATACATAGTCCGCTCTGCAATCCTTCAGCTTCTGAACTAATTTCACGAAATCTTCTGTATTCACCCAATCATCGCCGTCCACGACTTTAAAATATCTTCCTTTTGCCTCTGTAATCCCCCGATTGATGGTAGAACCATGCCCGCCATTTTCTTTTGAAATCACGCGAAAGCTCTGCGGATATTTTTCTTCATATTCTTTTCCTATCTCCGCCGTACGGTCTTTGGATCCGTCATCTACAATCAAAACCTCAATATCGCCTAAGATCTCATCATCTACAAATGAATTGAGCGTCTGGTTTAAAAACGTTTCTACATTGTACGACGGCACTGTGATAGTTAAAATCTTCTCCATAATTACTCCCCCGGATTATTTCCTTTTTCTTTCTACGAATTGCCTGCAAATAGACAGCAAAGACATTATCCAATACTGTCTGATATCCAATATAAATAAATGCAGCTTATTCTTCTTCCCTAACTGTTTTACATATGAATTATGATGAAATTCCGGAAACTTACTATACATATATGTGCGGAATTTCTTTAAATATGGATTTTTCCTATCCTTCAACACAATTTCTCTGGAAGGTTCAAAATATCCATTTGCAAATATTAGATACTCTAATTCCTCCTTATATCTCTCAAATTGATTTCTTTCTTTATAAAACCGCAGAATATCATTCAAAATCCAAACCTTGTCCCTATAATTTCGTTCAAAATCACTGCTTTTCATAATGGAATTACTACGGATATTATAAAAATACAAGCTTTCCTTCAAATATACAATTCGGCCAGCCTCTAACAAAAACTTTGGCGTCGTTCCCAAGTCCTCATAATATTTACCAACCGGAAAAGGATGTTTCGCCTTCATATAGAATTCCCGGTTAAATAATCTGCTCCACGCAGCCGGCGGCATGAGAAGCAATCCTTTTTCTTCATCCAACCGTAAAAGCCTATTCGCCGGAACGTCGCTTGTACGTAACTCAAATTCCCTTTTTTCAACGGCTGTAAAATCAAAAATAACCATGTCCGCACAGGTCTCTTCTGCAGCAAAAACTGTTTTTTCCACCAGTTTTTCGTCCACATAATCATCGCTGTCAACAAAAATGAGATATTTTCCAGAAGCCAGTTTTGCGCCAGTGTTCCTGGCGTCGCTAAGTCCGCCATTCTCTTTATGAATTACCTTAATTCTATCATCTTCATTTGCATACATGTCGCACATCTGACCACACCGATCCGGCGAACCGTCGTCTACAAGTATAACCTCCAAATTGTGGTACGTTTGATTTATAAGGCTCTTTATACATTTATCTAAATATTCTTCAACGCCATATATCGGAACAACGATACTGACCAGTTCCATCTTATTTTCCTCCAAGCTTTGCTGCGATACAATCTTTTGCACGTCTCCCATAAGACAGCAGAAGCATCGCGCCATACATTTTCCTCTTTAAAAGCACCCAAAGGATCTTCTCTTTCCCTGCCAGTTCCAACACGTATTTATTAGAATTTATAGTTGCAAATCTGCTATAAGCGTAGCATCTAAACTTTTGTAAATATATTTTATTCCCTTTATTTAATATAATCTCTCTTGATGGAACAAAATATCCGTTTACAAAAACAAGGTATTCCAATTCATTCTGATACAGTTCAAATAACCCCTGTTCTTTATAAAATTTCAGTATGCCGTCAAGCATTGCCGTCCTATCTTCAAAGTTTTTCTTAAAATTTGAAGTGTGCATGATCGAGCCTTCGCGCATACGATAATAATACAGTACTTCTTTTTTATAAATCACTCTCTCTGAAATTGCAAGAAGCTTCGGTATTGTCCCTAAATCCTCATAATATTTCCCAGTTGGAAATTCCAAACCTGACGCGTTCCAGAATTCCCTTCTATATAATTTATTTATCGCAGAACAAGAACACCTGATTATACGCTTTTCTTTTTTCGGTGAAACCGCCTGGTTCTCACAAATATCTTCGCTAAACCGATCGCTTCTGCTGCTTCCCGGCTCTACTGTCGCATAATCAAATATTACAATATCTGCTCTGGTCTTTTCTGCTGCGCATACTGTTTTTTCCACTAACTCACGATGCAGATAATCATCACTGTCTACAAACAAAAGATACTCTCCACTCGCCTTTCTGACCCCCGCGTTCCGGGCATCGCCTAACCCGCCATTTTTCTTATGTATGACTACAATACGATTATCATCTCTGGCATACCGTTCGCACATCTCTCCGCACCGATCCGGCGAACCGTCGTCTACAAGTATTATTTCAAGATTTTCATAACTCTGATTACGAATGCTTGACACACACTCCTCCAAATACTGCTCTACATTATAAACGGGTACAATAATGCTTACCAAAGACATTCCGTTCTCCTTTATTAAATCATATTTTTAAGCTGCTCTTTCTGATTATCCAAATCATATTTATCCGCAATATCAAGGCAAATTGCTTTGCCTCTCTGCCACTGTCCTTTTAAAATAAAATCCGCCCATCTTTCCGCGCCGCCTTTTATAGAAAGAAAATAGCATCTTTTTGTAATTCTAGCCTCTCTTGTAATCGTACTGCTCATTACGCAAGGAAGGCCGCAGCACTGCGCTTCCACTCCAACAATAGGCAGCCCTTCAAAATTAGACGGCAGTAAAAATAAATCCATCGCCTGAAATATCCTGTCAACGTCCTCTCTCCATCCAAGAAACTGTACAGAACGTTCCATCCCTTTCTTTTTTACACTCTCTTTAACGTCTTCAAATCGAATTCCTTTTCCGACAAGCAACAGTTCAGCATCCGGATTTCTTTTTAAAACTTCCTCAAACACATTTAAAATAAATGCATGGTTTTTCTGATAACAAAAATTCCCCACATGGCCAATTACAAACTTGCGTTCTACGCCAAGCTCCGACCGCACTTCTTTTCTAATCTTTTCGTTATATTGAAATTTTTCTCGGTTTACAGCGTTATACACTACTTCAAACCTTTTCGACTCTACGATTTTCTTCGGAAAAAGCCACCTACCGGCTTTCTCCGAACAGCCATAAAAATCCGTAACATATCTCCACAAAAACAACCGGCAAATCTTATGAATCAGATTGTATGCCGCCCTTCTTATTGCACTTTCACAGTCATTTCCGCCGGCATGGCTGTGAACCATTCTTTTTCGTATTTTCTCATGCTTTGCAGCAATCACAGAAACACAATCGATAGCTGTTGATATATTAAAATAAACTGCGTCATATCTTCCTTCCCGCAAGAGCTTTCTTATCTGTGCATATTGCTTCAGTGGATGTTTTAAATTTGCCACCGCAAATAATTCAGAATGATAACTTTGAAGTTCTCTTTTTAATTCCTCATTTATTTCGTTTGTCAGAAAATCAATCTGTGTATTTTCATCCGACGCTATCTCAAGAAAATTCAATAAATACTTATCAATTCCCCCTGCCCGGCCATCCATTAAAAAACCGGTTAATATTCTTTTCATCCTACTTGCTGCCCTTTCTTATTTCATATGCATATCGAACCATATATCCTGAGAATCCCCATAGTACAAAACTTCCTGGCGATAATGTATACGTACCCTCCAAAAGAAACATCATAGATACAACAACTGCTGCAACCGAGGCCAGCATACTGCTTAGATACCAATATTTTTCATCTGTACCTTTATATATTGGCACAATCACATACCAAGCCATATAACAGCTAAGAATTAATAATATGACAAAACCAGCCGCGCCCTGATATACCAGTGTATTCATAAAAGCATTATGCATACTGGAATATTCTCCCACATTATTATTAACTGCATATGTGTTCGGAGTATGCTCTTTTGCATAGGGAATAAACGTAGAATATCCGACCCCATATATAGGACTTGTTTTCCACACTTCTACTGCGCTTCCCCATAATTCAAATCGTCCGTTACTAACATCTTCTTCCAAATCTTGTTTTCTGCCAAGTTCCCTCCTGATCTGGTCTTTTTTCTCTTCATTTTGTTCATTTGTTTTCTTTTGCTCTTTTTTTACATCTATCTTGGTAAAAGACGGAGCCAGGACTTCATTATATCCTTTTTTTATGATGCGTACCCCCGCCAAAGTTCCTCCCCCGAGCGCTATAATTGTACATAAAACCACACCATACCTAAACAGCGTGCTTTTGTTTGAAAGTATCTTGTTCGAAACAAAAAAAACAAAAACTGTCAGACCAATGAACAATGCTAATTCGCCCGTTCTAGAATCTGAAAAGACCACGTACAAATAATTCAAAACGATACACAATATATATAATAATTTATAGATTCCCTGCCTCTTGATTACAAACGTAATCGATATTAAAATTGATATTACAGAAAAAACCGCTCCATAATTCGGATCTGTGTATACCCCCCATAATCTGCCCCATGTAAACCCTGAAATTAAAAACTCTCCTTCTGCCGTCTCAAAAAATTCTGAATAAGAAGTTAGAAGCATTCCTAAACTAACGCACGAAGCGACTGCACTGTACCCCATCATAATATGCGCTGCAAGCTTAAATTCTTTCATATAACTTTCCATACTTCTCTCTATATCGCAAACATACAATGCAAAAAACTGAATGCCAGTCCATATCACCCACTTTCCGTTTTCTATCATTCCATAATCCCGGTTCATCACCGTGGAAACGACAAAGCTTACACAAAATAAAACCATCAAAATTACACAAGGCATTTTTATAAATTTTTTATATGCAAACAAGCGAAGCATAATGAGAAACATTCCCAGCATAAGAGTTAGCTTCACAAACACTGGCTGTACAAAAGAATTATATAAATAGGAATTGAATGTACATAATACTAAAATTATATAACAAATTTTGAATATCAACTCTAACCTTTTTTCGTATTGTAATAATATGTTTCTCATTTCTCCTATCTCCCCGATTTCGCTTTCGAGTAAATCATTGGCAATCCTTTTCTTACCACATAGATCCCCCTGCCCATTAACAAACACAACCATACTTTCTTTCTTTGAAGTATCTTAAGCGCCGCTGCTAACATTTTGCTATCTTCCGCCTTTGCCTCCGGTATCAACTCTTGAAATAACTTCTGTTCAAAAAGCCTCCGGCACCAGTGAACTCTATGAATCGTCTTCATTCCTGAGCGCTTATCGCAATTTCGTTCTAATGCCGAGAGAATATACCTGCCGTACAAACTTCCCAGAATCCCTTTTACCTCTTCTGTATAAAGCCCCCAGTAAATATGCTGTCTAGATAGCAATTCAATTCTCTTCTTATGCACCGCAAAATATTCCGGCACATATTTATTCGTAAGATTCGCATCCAAACGTTTCGCATAATGATATGGCGTAATCCCAAGGATGTTCAATTTTTCTATATTTGTAAAAAACTGTACGTTGAATACGATATCTTCAATCAGTTTCACATTTTGATACCGAAATTTATTTTTTTTCAAATATTGTATATCATAAATTTTATTCCAGGCATAGCCGTACAGTGTTTGACGTTCTAAATAAATAACCGCCTTTCTTAACTCCTCCTGATTCGTATATATCTTTTCCTGAGGGCAAACCGGATGCACATACTGTAAATCCCCCTTTTTATTGTAATACTCTTCAACTAGGCCAAACAATACAACTTCCGCCTGATTTTTCTCAAGAGAATCTTTTACCCGTCTAAGTACGTCTGAATCTACATAATCGTCCGGATCCATAAACCAGATATATTCTCCTTCTGCCTCTTCGATTCCGGTATTCCGCGCAGCGCTTAACCCCCGATTATTTTCATGATGTACGACCCTAATACGATTATCTTTTTCCGCCGCTTTTTCTGCAATTTTCGCGCTGCGATCCGAAGTACAATCATCAACTATAATGAGTTCCCAGACAGTATATGTCTGTTTTTGAATACTTTCTATTGCCTTGGCAATATATTTCTCCACGCAGTATGTCGGCATTACAATACTAAAATATGGTTTTTCTTCCTTTAGCTTCTCCATTGAACTATCCCTCGCACATGCTTTTCTTTGACGGTACAATTTTATTCCCCGTCCACCAACTTCGCAATCAGCCGTTCTATCTTCTTATACGCCTCCGGCCGGTCAAATTCCGCCTCCGCGACAGCCCTTGCCCTTCTTCCCATTTCCAGTCTCCGCCCTTCGTTTTGCTTCAGCTTTAGAATTGCTTCCGCCAGGACGCCCGCGTCCTCCGGCATAATATTAATTCCAAATCCATCCTGCTTTACCTTCCTGCGGAACTCCCGGCTCATACAGGTATTGATCATCGGTTTCCCCGCGGCCAGATAATCCCCAATCTTGGTAACGATACTCTGCGGCGCTTTTTTGACAAATGAGTTAACCAGGATGTCGGACTGTTTCAAATAAGCCGCCATTTCCTCATAGGGCGCATATCCCGTAAATTCTACGTTCCGTATCTGTCTGCTGTCTGCAAGCGCCTCTAATTCTTCTTTCAGCGGGCCGTCTCCAAGGATTTTAATCTTGATCTCTTCGTGTCCCTCTTCGGCAAGCTTTTCTCCCGCAAGGATCATTGTCCGGATATCGTAGCTGGTGCCGATGGTTCCCGCGTAAGTTACCCAGAATTCCCCTTCCGGTTTTGCCGTCTCTGCCATATGTTCCTCTGCGCCCCGGTCAAATTCCGCAATCTCATTTCCAACGTACACCGTTTCTTTCGGAATATCCCGTCTCTGATTCTTTGACGGTCTGTCCCGGTACTCATCCGAGGTTCCTACGACTCCCGATACCAGGGAATATACCTTCTCGGCGTCCCTTTTCAGCGGATAGAACGCTGCGTCGCTGACAACAGGAATATCCAACACCATACGCATTGCTTCCGGCCACAGATCATTTACATCCGCCACAAAAGGAATCCCTTTCTTTTTCGCATATTCAGCGGCGGCAAGCGCCACGTCGTTGGGAGGAATCTCCGCATAGATCAAGTCGTAATCCCTGCCGTCCAAGGAGCCTTTTTCCAACATTTTTTTCAGGTTTTTCGCGGCAATCTTATGGCTCAGCACACGCAAAGGATCAATATTTTTCCGATATCCGGGTTCATAAATAAATCTTAATTTGTATGGGTAGACTCCGGCGGCCACATCCTTTTTGATCCGCCTTAAATCCCGCTGGGCTTTTTCCCAGTGCTGGAACGTTGTTGTAATCAGATCTACCTGATATCCCATTCCCGTCAAAAATTCTGCCAGATATCCAAATCTTGTATACCCTTTTTCGTCTTTTAACCGAACTCCCATCGTAAGAATCGCTATTTTTTTCACTTTACTACCTCCAGCACGGTCTTTATCATAATCGCTATATCGCCGGGTATCCCGGCCTTTTTCAGAGATTTCAGATTATATCGCATCTTTTGGGGAAGGATGTGCTTCACATACGCTTCTTCTTCTGAGACTCCCTCAGCAATATAATGCGCCATCAGTTCGTCTTCTTCTTTGAACGCAATGCTCGCTTCAGACGTTACTCCCGCAGGTAAAAGAAGGGTTGCCCGCATTGATTCCGTATAACGTTCCACATACTTCTCCACTTCCGGCCTGGTACCCACAAAGGACATGTCCCCCGCCATAATATTAAAAAGCTGCGGAAGCTCGTCCAGTCTGCATTTGCGAAGTTTTCGTCCCACCATGGTAATCCGGCTGTCATTCTTTCCGGTAATCAGCGAGCCTTTCTTATCTGCGTCCGTTACCATTGTACGGAATTTGAATATCCGAAATTTTTTTCCATAAGCAGTAATTCTTTCCTGACGATAAAAAACCGGCCCCTTATCCTCCGCCCGGATCGCCCAGGCAATACCAAGCATTACAGGAAATAAAAGAACCGTCAGTATAAAAGAAACAAGCATATCCATCAAGCGTTTTCCTGCAAGAGCTTTTTTCTTTCTATTCAAAATATCGTAGTATGGCCTTACCGCGTCTGTCTGCATATTTTCCGGCAATTCCTCCCACTTTTTCAACATATATCCTCCTTATTTCCGCCCTTTCACTTTCCGCCGCCAACTACTCGGCGTAAGAAAAGAGAAGGGGCGTCCTATATCTTACATTCAACCATTCATCTAATACAAGAAAGAAATGTATCAATCACATACTCCTGCTGCTCATCCGTCAGGCACGTGTGGAGCGGCAGTGTAATTTCATTTTCAAACTGCGCGTAAGCATTGGGATACTGATGAATGTCAAATCCCATATTCCGGTAGGCCGACAAAAGCGGCAGCGGTTTATAATGTACGTTCGCGGCAATTCCCTGTTCTGCCATCCGGGTAATGATCCGGTTACACTCTTCCCTGCTCTTTCCTGGAAGACGCGTCAAATACAAATGTCCGCTGGAATCCGAGCCGTTTCCAAAATGGTTCAGCGCCTGCACCGGGAATCCCTTCCAGGCGGCGTCATACCGTTCGATCAAGCTTTTTCTTCTTTCCAGAACAGCGTCGTACCGCTTAAGCTGAACCAATCCAAGAGCGGCCTGGATATCCGTCATGTTGCATTTATACAGGGGCGCTACAATATCGTACTCCCACGCTCCCGCCTGTGTTTTTGCCAGAGCGTCTTTTGACTGTCCGTGCAGTGAGAGAAGCATATATTCCCGGTATAGTTCTTCGCTGTCTATCCCCGCCCGGGTTACCGCTCCCGACCAGGTTACCGCTCCGCCTTCCGCGGTCGTCAAATTCTTTACCGCATGGAATGAAAAGCATGTAAAATCTGCAAGTTCTCCGCACATTTTCCCGTCTCTTGCCGCTCCGAAAGCATGGGCGCTGTCCGCAAGAACCAACAGCCTTCCCAGCGCTTTCTGCCGTTCGTTTGCCGGACGGAACATATGCTTCTTTTCCTCTGCAATCTGAAAAATCCGCTCGTATCCGCAGTACACGATTCCCGCCAGATCCAGGCATATAATCGCTTTGGTTCTCTCTGTTACCGCCTCCGCCGCCTTTTCCGGATCCATCTCAAAGCTTCCCGGTATCGTATCAACCAATACCGGCCTCGCTCCCACATGGCAGATCACGCTGCATGTTGCCGTATAGGTATAAGCCGTAGTAATCACCTCGTCCCCAGGTCCGATCCCCATCACGCGAAGGGTCATTTCCATACACGCCGTAGCGGAACCAAGGCAGGCAGCGCGTTCAGTGCGGCAGCGCTCCGCTATCCGGCGTTCAAATTCTTTTGTCCGCGGGCCGGTCGTAATCCAGCCGCTTCTAAGAGTGTCTGCAACCTCCTGAATTTCCTCCTCTGTTATATCCGGCGGGGAAAACGCTACTTTCATTTCCATATTCCTTCCTCCCACATAAACCTTACTGGCTAATTCCTATTTCCGCGTCGGCAATACTCCGTTCCAGAAACGCACTGGGCAGTTCCGATCTGGTATCCGGAAAATCGTCGCACCAGCTTTCCCTGATCTTTCTGTCCCGTTCAATTTCCACTTCCCGCAGATTATAGGTAGGCACAATTTTATTAACGATCATTTTCATATCTTCTGTCTCGGCATAGGCGGCCTTATATAGCTTTTCCAGTTCTTTTAAAAATTCATCCTCGTCGAACGCAATCGGCTTTCCGATGTGAATCAATTCATTTTCCGTACTCTGAAGGCCTTCCTCGTTCATCAGCAATTCCTCGTACAGCTTCTCTCCAGGCCGCAGCCCGGTATACTTAATTTCAATATCCTTTCCCGGCGTATATCCTGACAGTTCGATCAGGTTCTTTGCCAAATCCAGTATCTTAACCGGCTGTCCCATATCAAGAACAAAGATTTCCCCGCCCTTTGCGCTGGCTCCCGCCTGCAATACCAGGGAAACCGCTTCCGGAATCGTCATAAAATAACGGATGATATCCGGGTGGGTCACCAAGACGGGGCCTCCCGACTCAATCTGTTTGCGGAACAGCGGTATTACGCTTCCGTTGCTGCCAAGCACGTTCCCAAAACGCACGGCCACATACTCTGTCTTGGAATGATTTGCGAAAGTCTGGATTACCATCTCGCAGATCCGTTTCGACGCGCCCATGATATTCGTAGGGTTAACCGCTTTATCCGTAGAAATCAGCACAAACTTTTTCACGCCGAATCTGTCCGCCGCTAAAGCCACTTTATAAGTTCCGAATACATTATTCTTGATCGCCTCATTGGGACTGTCTTCCATTAACGGCACATGCTTATGGGCGGCCGCATGATAGACAATATCCGGACGATATTTGGCAAAGACATGGTTCAGCTTCCGTCCGTTCCGCACAGAACCGATCAATACCACCAAGTTCAAATTTGGAAATTTCGACTTTAGTTCCTGCTGTATATCATACGCATTGTTCTCATAAATATCAAAAATAATCAACTGGCGCACGCCGTTTGCCGCAATCTGTCGGCAGAGTTCGCTTCCGATACTTCCGCCCCCTCCGGTCACAAGTACCACCTTGTCCGAAACGTAACGTCCAATCTTTTCTGTAATAATTTCAATCGGTTCGCGCCCGAGAAGGTCTTCAATCTCTACATGACGCATTCTGGATACCGCGGCTTCTCCGTTTACAAACTGATATATGCCCGGCAAAACTTTCAGTTCGCAGTTCGGCACCTCCTGGCAGATCCTGCAGATATCCTGCTGCTCTTTCCTGCCTGCGCTTGGAATTGCTACAATGATCTCTGTGATACCGTATCTATACGCATTTCTTACGATCGTTTCTCTTCCGCCCACCACTTTTACACCATGGATATAGGTGCCGTGTTTGCGGGGATTGTCGTCAATAATACAGCAAATCTTTGCATCCAGAGCCAAACTCAGCTCCAGCTCCTTCATAACCACATTGCAGGCTTCTCCCGCTCCGATAATCATCGTATGGCGCATATGCCCGCCGTGTGCGTTCGCCCGGTACAAAAGCCTGATCAAACGATAAGAAAATCTGCTGAAACAGGTCAGAAGAAACAACGACGCCGGGTAAAGAATAAAGTAGCTTCTGTAGATCGGCCTGTAAGTCAGGTAGAACGCCATCATGTTAAATAACACGCTTAGCATGCAAGCTCCCATAATATATACCAGTTCCTTAATGCTGGCAAAACGCCACAGGCTGTTATACAACCGAAATAAGGCAAATATCACTACGGTAATCACTGTATTCACCAGTACCAGTTCCCGTATCGACTCTGCATACTCCGGCGGTATTTCTGTAAAATTCATATTAAATCTGAGCCACAGCGCCATAAAAGAACTGCAGTTAATAAATATAACGTCCAAAAGAACCAAAAAGATTCTGCCTGCAAAGGATAAATCCCACTTTTGTATCCATTCTTTCATTCTTCATGCCCTCTGTATGTCTTTTATTCGGTTTCAATAGAACCTTCTAAAGTTTCCCCATTTTCCACCGCGTTAATCGCCGTCCGGATGGTTTCCACCGCCGTCTGATCCGGCTGCATTACATAAAGAGGCATTCCCGTATAGGAATAGCAGTACTGACTGTCCCCGGTTCCTTCTGCCGCAAGAGATTTAATGTTCCAGGCTCCTCCTTCTGCAAGTTGCTGCTTGATCAGGTTTTGAATCTGCTCTTCCGACATATTTGTCTCTACGTTGCCGCTAACACTGCTTATAAGACCGTTTGCTCCGGTTAGAATAGCCGGAGACACCATTTTCTTAATCATCGCCGTTATAACTGCCTGCTGATCTTTTCCGCGCTGATTGTCTCCGCCCGGCACGTTCTGCCGCTCTCTTGAAAATGCCAGAGCCTGTTTTCCGTTAAAATGATTGGTACCTTCAGCCACATTCATCACAAGACCGGAATCCGCGCTGGTCGTAAACGCATACTCCGATTCCACGTCCACTCCGCCAAGGGCGTCTACCATCTCAATCAGGGAGGTAAAATTAACTCTCGCGTAAAAATCAATCTCTGTGTCGTATAGCTGCTCCAGCGTTGCCATGGACGCGTCCACCCCATATACACCGGCATGGGTCAGTTTATCCTTCTGCCCGCCTGAAATACCTGGAATTTCCACATAATAATCTCTTGGCGTAGTTACCAGAAGAACCTGATGGGTCTTCGGATTCACTGTCGCAATAATATTCACATCGCTCCGGCTGTTGGTCTCAATTGCACCGTACACATCAATTCCGCTGATATACACGCTGAATGATTCGTCCTTTACTTCCACGTCAGCCGCCTTATTTTCCAATGCGTTCTTAATACTGTGCGAGAAGATGATCTTGGTATCGGAACTGTAACCTTCGTAGGCTTCTTCCAGAATTCCCGAATAACCTTCATTGTATATAATTGCCTCTACCTCTCCATTATGGAGGGCTTCCGCCTGTTCCGCAAGGCTCTCGTACTCGACAACTTCAATCTCTGTTCCCAATTCTTCGTTGATCGCGTCCACGGTTTCCTTAATCTGCTCGCCTTTCATCTGGTACTGAACGCCAAACCGATACTCTTTTGCATCCTGAATCTTCTCTGCCGAATCCTCCGCCATAACGGCTACTACCATGTTATCCAGCTTATACTCGCCTCCGGAAATCTCCCCAATAGCGCTATTGACTCTGAACAGATAATAAGAAGCAATTAATAATAAAATGGATATAACCACGCTTAATACTTTTCCGCTAATCGCATTTTTCTTGGAAAAAAACTGACTGGCCAGTATAATTCCAAGACACGCTGCCAGTACAAAACCGATTACTGCCACAAACAGCCCCGGAAACATATTCAGCCGGAATAGCGCCACCAAAAATACAATACTGATAACCGCCTGGATTCCCGCCAATGCAAAACCAACTTTTCGGATGATATCATTTTTTCTAATAGGATCTTCAACCTCGGTTCTTTGCGGTCTGTTTTTCCCTCCAGGCCTTCCTATTCTGTCAGTTCTTCCCACTCTCTCATGCATCTCGTTTCTTTTCGCTGTATGTCTGCCTCTTCTTCCTCTGTGCGGAACTTTCTTTTTCGTATCCTTCTGACTCATCTGTATCATAACCTTTCCTTATTTTATATTCGTATACTAAAAGCCGTTTCCCCTCTAAAGATTCTCACATATCTACATATATTAGCATTTTTCGCTGGTTTTTGCAACTCTGACATTTCACCGCGCAGGAATGCCTGTAACAGTTCAGCCTTCCGGCTTTCCTGTTACGGAATCCGCCCGTTTTAAAGTTTGCGCTACGGCAAAGGGGCGGATTCCTGACTGCTCAGGTTCATTGGCTGCTAACTGCGCAGCAAGTGCGCAATTGCAGGCTGAACTGTTACGAATGCCTTTCCTATAAAAATCTTCCTCTCTTCACCGCATTTTCCCCATACTTCTTCCGTATCTCATCTAACGCCCGGTTAAGCTTCTTCTGTCTCTCGGTATCCGGAGCCGCAAAACGTTCTTCCGTCTGCTTACCGGGCTGGGATTTCTCTTGCCTGCCTTCCTGCGCCGCGGGAATATCAAAGATGCTGAGCTGTTCCGGTTCATTCTCTCCCACAAGCTTCGAGCTTCGGATCCCAAGGAGCCTTACCGGCCTTCCGTCCCACAGCTCCCGATACAGGGACGCCGCCTCCCGGTACAGGTCGGTATCGCTGTTTGTCGGTCTCTTCATCTGCCTTTGATGAGAATTGACCTCAAAATTATAGTATTTGACTTCAACGCTCAGCATATTCGCTTTCTGCTTTGCCTTTCTAAGCCTCGCGCCGACGCTTTCCGCAAGCCGCAATAAGATTTCTCTGGCTTCTTCTTCTGTCGCCGCGTCTTTCGACAGCGTTATCGAGTTCCCGATCCCCTTCGCTTCCACCTTTTGGGCAGTCACATTTTCGCTGCCCTTTCCATTGGCAAATTCCCACAGCATTCGGCCGTGGCTTTTCAAATGCAGTTCCGCCAGCGACGGATCCATGTTCGCCAAATCTCCTATTGTATAAATTTCTAATTTCTTTAATGTTTCCACGCTGGCGCGTCCCGCCATATACAATTCCGACACCGGAAGCTTCCACATTTTCTCCTGGATTTCTTCCGGAAACAACGTGTGAACCTTATTGGGTTTCTCAAAATCAGAGGCCATCTTTGCAAGCAATTTATTGGTGGAAATTCCGATATTTACCGTAAATCCAAATTTCTCATATACCCGGTCCTTAATCTCTAAGGCGCCCTCCACCGGAGATAGGAAACGGTGGGCAATTCCGGTAAAATCCAGGTAGCATTCGTCCACGCTTACCTGTTCGATATCCGGCGTATACGTATACAAAAATTCCATCATCCTCCGGCTGTACTCCCGGTACAGTTTATGATCCGGGGACTCCATCGTAAGCCCCGGACACTTGCGAAAGGCATTCGCAACCGGTTCCCCGGTACGAATGCCATATTTTTTTGCAGAAACGGACTTGGCCAGAACCACGCCGTGGCGCGACTCCTGGTCTCCGCCGATAATGGCGGGTATCTTCCGCAAATCCCTCTCTGCTCCGTTCTTCAGTTCTTCTACTGCCGTCCAGCTTAAATAGGCAGAATTTACATCAATATGAAAGATTATGGACATCATCTGCTCCTTGCCGTCAATTCCCCTTCGGATTCATCAATGATAATCGTCTGGCCGGCTCCGATTCCGCCCCTAAGCATCAGTCTTGCGGCCAAGGTCTCCACGTGCTTCTGCAGATATCGCTTCAGCGGCCTTGCCCCATACATGGGATCGTATCCGCCCTCCACAACATTCTGTTTGGCTCTTTCGGTCAGTTCAATCTGAATCTCCCGGTCTGACAGACGTTTATTTACGTCCTTTATCAACAAGTCAATAATGTCATAAATATTTCCTTTCGTCAATGGCGTAAAGAGAATTGTCTCGTCTAAGCGGTTTAAAAATTCCGGCCTGAAATGCGCCCTTAGCTCGCCCATCACCATACTCTGGCTTTCTTCACTGATATCGCCGTTCTCATTGATTCCCTCCAGCAGATAGGCTGAGCCGATATTAGAGGTCATAATCAGGATGGTATTCTTAAAATCAACGGTACGTCCCTGGGAATCGGTAATCCGCCCGTCGTCCAATACCTGCAGCAGTACGTTAAACACATCCGGGTGCGCTTTCTCCACCTCGTCGAATAAAACCACCGAATAAGGCTTTCTCCTAACCGCCTCGGTAAGCTGCCCTCCCTCGTCGTAACCTACATAGCCCGGAGGCGCCCCAATTAACCGGGACACGGAATGTTTTTCCATATATTCGCTCATATCGATCCGCACCATATTCGTTTCATCGTCAAACAGGCTCTCTGCAAGAGCCTTGGCAAGCTCGGTTTTCCCTACCCCGGTAGGCCCTAAGAACAGGAACGAACCGATAGGCTTCGTTGGATCCTTGATTCCTGCTTTGGAACGGATAATCGCTTCCGTCACAAGCTCCACGCCTTCATCCTGGCCGATCACTCTCCTGTGAAGTTCATCTCCCAGATGCAGGGTCTTGCTCCGTTCGCTCTCATTGAGCTTGGCTACCGGAATCCCCGTCCAACGGGACACGATCTTAGCAATCTCCTCATCTGTAACGCTTTCGTGTACTAAGGAGCGGTCTTCGTCCTTCGTCTGAGACTCAAGCTCGGCAAGCTGTTTTTGAAGTTCCGGAAGCTTTCCGTACTGCAGCTCTGCCGCCCGGTTCAGGTTATAGTCCTGCTGCGCCTTCTGGATTTCCTTCCCGATATTCTCGATTTCTTCCCGGACGTTCCTCACCCGCTCAATGCTGCTCTTCTCATTGTCCCACTGAGCCTTAGCGCCGGCAAATTCCTCTCTCAGCTCCGCAAGCTCCTGCTGTAAATGCTCCAGGCGTTCCTTGCTCAGTCTATCTTCCTCTTTCTTAAGAGCGGCCTCCTCAATCTCCATCTGCATAATCCGGCGCCTCAGCTCATCCAGCTCCGTGGGCATGGAATCCAGCTCCGTTTTAATCAGCGCGCAAGCTTCGTCCACAAGGTCGATCGCCTTATCCGGCAGGAACCGGTCGGAAATATAACGGTTCGACAGAGTTGCCGCCGCCACTAAAGCCCCGTCCGTGATTTTTACTCCATGGAATACCTCGTAACGCTCCTTCAAACCTCTGAGAATGGAGATCGCGTCTTCTACCGTAGGCTCATCCACCAGCACCGGCTGGAACCGCCGTTCCAAAGCCGCGTCCTTCTCAATATACTGACGGTATTCGTCCAGCGTGGTCGCGCCGATACAGTGGAGTTCTCCCCTTGCCAGCATGGGCTTTAGCATATTTCCCGCATCCATGGCCCCGTCGGTCTTGCCTGCGCCTACGATGGTATGCAGCTCATCGACGAACAGAATAATTCTTCCGTCGCTGTTTCTCACTTCTTCCAGAACAGCCTTTAAACGCTCCTCAAATTCGCCCCGGTACTTAGCGCCTGCTACCAGCGCGCCCATGTCCAGGGAAAATATCGTCTTATCCTTTAAAGCTTCCGGCACGTCCCCTTTTACAATTCTCTGGGCAAGCCCTTCGGCTACCGCCGTCTTTCCCACGCCCGGCTCGCCGATAAGAACCGGATTATTCTTGGTCTTGCGGGAAAGGATCCGAATCACGTTGCGGATCTCCATATCACGTCCGATAACCGGATCCATCTTCTGCTCCCTTGCCCGCTCCACCAGATCTGTCCCATACTTGTTCAGCGTATCATAAGTAGCTTCTGGATTATCGCTCGTCACCCGCTGGCTGCCGCGCACCGTGGAAAGCGCCTGCAAGAAGCCCTCTCTGCTGATACCCATCTCCCGGAGCAGTTCCTTCACGGTTCTGCTGGGATATTTGAGCAGAGCCAGAAACAAATGTTCCACAGATACGTACTCATCCCCCATCTGCTTTGCCTCGTCCTCCGCATGGAGCAGGACGTTGTTCAAATCCTGGCCGACATACTGCTTGCCGCCCTGTACCTTGACGCGCTTACCGACAGCCTGCTCTACCCGGTTAACCACCAGGTTCACATCCAGCCCCATCTTCTCCATCATCTTGGGGATCAGTCCATCCTCCTGGGTAAGCAGCGCAAAAAACAGATGCTCCTGCTCGATTTCCTGGTTGCCGTACTCCATAGCGATCTTCTCGCAATCCTGAACCGCCTGGATTGATTTTTGTGTAAATTTATGAATATTCATAACCACTGCCTCCTTCTGGAATCTACTTAGCCTGCAAAACTAAGCTTTGTACATGGTATTAGTTGCTTGTTCTATTCGGAGTATAACACCTGCTATTAGCCAAGTCAAGAGTCGAGTGCTAAAATTGTGTGAAAATTTTATGAAGCGTCAATTTTATGCGGTTTCTAATGGATATATATTTCTATATGCCTTTAGAACCATTCCCACGGATGCAAGCAAGAGACAGGCACACCTGTATACACTTCCTTTCTACGAGCCGCCTTATATGGCAAATGGTATTATTTACGGATTGTGCGGCTGTCAGATAGCCGACATTCTAAATTGTGATTTTAAAGGAATTTTTAGTAATGAGAGAAAAAAAGAGAGATTAAAAACTCTTGAACCTTTTGCCAGATATGCTATATTTATAGAAAAGAGAGAACCATGGAAGCGGCTCTCCCCCCTCAAACAACGAAACTAAAACCTCATATAAGGCCGGCCGTCGCTATTGCAGCAGCGGCGGCTATTTCTTTCGCTATTCTTCTTCAAAAAATTCAACACCTCCATCTTCCATATGGTAGATGGCGCCGATGACCTTTAGGCCATATTCCCGTTCGTCTTCCTGAATTTTCAGACTGTGTTCGATAGCGGCCTTGCTGTGCAGAACATTCAGGCAGCAGGCCTTGTGTTCGTCTTTTTCATCTCCGATTGCCCTGGCAATTTCATCGGTAACAAATTTAATATAACCATCCGGCTCATGGTTCATAGCGGCGTCCACCGCCCCGCAGTGGTTGTGGCCCAGCACAATGATCAGGCTGCTTCCCAAATGCTCCGCCGCGTATTCAATACTGCCAAGCTGGTGGTCGTCGATAACGTTCCCGGCAATACGGATTACAAACAAATCGCCGATGCCTGCTGAAAAAATCGTTTCCGGGATTACCCTGGAATCGGAACAGGTAATAATGATAGCGTAAGGACGCTGTCCGCCGCACAGGCATTCTTCACGCCGCATACTAGAGACATCGCCGGTATTTATCCCGCTGTCCAAATATTTCTGGTTGCCGGTTTTTAAGCGGAGCAGAGCTTCCTGCGGAGAGATTGTAAATTCGACCATATATAGATTCCTCTCTTTGTGTAATGATTAGATTCATTATATCGGCCTGATTCCGGGTTGTCAACGCCTCCGGCGCCGCAGGACGATCGCACCGGCAAGGAGCAGCAGGGCGGAAACGGCAAGGACATATTTTTCCCTGTAGCTTCCTGAAACCATGGAAAACGGATAAAACAGCTTTAAATATTTGCTTCCGCCGCCCAATGCAAAAATGTAGTACATGATAGGAATCATGTAACCGATAATCAGATTGTCGCACAGTCCATAGAAAAACAGGCCCAACCCGCCTAAAAAAAGCATTTCCACATAGGTTCCGAGAAAATACCAGACCATCGGAAATTCACAGCGGTTATGTTTCAGCATCGCAATATACAGACTTAAGAAAACCGCAAGTATGATACTGTTGCCCAAAAGCCGTATAAAATAAACCTTCGCGCAGTCCATATATTTCGACGCAGTCACATCTCGGATCTCCTTGTCCTGTTCCGGCAGGAATATGGGCGTCAGCATTATGATTCCAATGAACGCCGTATACATTTCCAAAGTCTTTGCCGTATCCTTCCAGCCTAAATTAGATACTCCTATTAAAAGCGGTGAAAGACCCAGAATGACTGCGCATACCAAGATATGGAGCGCTGTGTTATGCTTTAAATTTATTTTTTCGATCTGCCAATATTTTTCCACGTCTCTGCAGCCTCCCTTTTCTTTTTTGTGAATAAATGAATACCGTCAACGCCGTCAGGATTAGCGCCAGAATTACATAAAACGCGCGATTCGCCGCAAGCTGTGAGAAACCGTTTTGATATCCTGTCCAATTCAACTCTGTATTGTGCCTTGGCGCCAGATTCCAGCCATACATTCCGCCCTTAAGATCCGATATACTGGAAAACACGCTAACGAACCACCAAACTCCTTGTGCCAGCACTGCAATTGCCGTATCGGTAAGCTCCGTCAGGAACATCCCTACAGCCAGCGCCGTCATAATCGTAGGCGTCAGCCAGCCAAAGGAATACTTTACAAAAGCAAAGAGATCTACCGGAACACCAACAGCGTTGCCATACTTTACGCACTGTGTCAGCGGAATGACAGAAAGCGCCAGCACCGGGACGAGCAGCATAACCAACATGGCAAGAAACCTGCTTCCGATAATTACAAAAGAAGAACCTTTTCTTGTATAAATCAGCTCCGTGATCTGCGCTCTTCTGTCTCTTAGGACTCTCGTAACCGCCAGAAATACCGGAATAATACCGAGAAAGATCACCATATAGTCCGCAAACAATCTTGCATAGCCTCCGCTCAGCTTATCTTTCCCTATCAGCGTTTCATATTCCTCCATTGCTTCCTCATAGGTCATAGGCACGCTGGCATTCTTTTCTCGATAGCCTTCCCCATAGTTAGAACCGCCGCCAAGGATATCATCCACCTGATCCATAAGTTCCGCGAAACGGTCATAGGACAATCCCTCCGCCGGCTTACACAACAGATTTTTTGCCATTACCGCCTGGACTTTGTCCGGTTTCTGCCCCTCATACCAGTCGTCCACAGCTTTTTCGATTTCTTCTCTTCCGTCAAGTCCGGTCGCCTCTTTTATAATTTTCTCCATCCTGGCAGTTTCTTCCCCGCTTAAGGTAACGTTTTTGTAAAAACCGATTGGATAGGCCGCGTAATTCCCTCTGTAATATTCCTCCAACAGCGCGCCCAGCGTTGCTTCCATGATAACTTCTTTATCCTTACTGTAATGGAACCCGTACTCCTCCTGCCCCTTTTTCGGCTCCGGCATGATTTCCAGTCCGCCAAGCTGGCTGAAAAAATTCAGTATCAATACCAGGACGGCCAGCCAGTATATCAGGCTCTTTGCCGTCTGCCGGCATTCCTTTACAAATAATTGTCCGAACATGCGCCTTTCCCCCTTTCTGCCTGCATCAGGTACATATAGGCGTCCTCCACGCCTGCCTCGCACGGCTTTGCCGACGCAAAAGGCGGTTCCTCGGCAAGAAAACGAGCCATCACATTGTTTCCCAAAGTAAGCATGCTGGTTACTATATGGTTCTTTTTCAAAAGCTCCAGTTCTTTTTTGCTGATTTCGGCGGAATACACCTTTCCCTCCGCCATATGGAGCAGTTCCGAAACCGTTCCATGGTAAATGATCTCTCCCTCGTCCAGCACCGCGATATGTTCACAGGTCGCTTCAATATCGCCCACAATATGGGTGGAAAGAATGACAATCCTCTCCTCGGCAATTTCGCACAGAAGATTGCGGAACCGAACCCGTTCCTCCGGATCTAATCCGGCGGTAGGCTCATCTACGATCAACACCTTCGGGTTGTGCAGGATCGCCTGCGCGATGCCAAGCCTGCGCTTCATTCCTCCGGACAGCTCCTTTACTTTCTTTCTGCTGTCGTCCTGAAGGTTCACCCGCTGCAAAAGCTTTGGAATCCTCTGCTTTCGCTGGCTCTTCCTAAGTCCTGATAAAACTCCTAAGTAATCCATCGCCTCATAGACGGTCATATTCGGATACATGGAAAATTCCTGGGGCAGGTATCCTACGATTTTCCGGACGTTCCGGGCGTGTTCCACATTTCTCCCGCACACCGAAACGGCTCCCTCTGACTTGGGAAGCAGTGTGGCAAGCACCTTCATCAGGGTAGTCTTTCCGGCTCCGTTTCTTCCAAGAAGCCCGAACATTCCGGTTGTTATCGTAAGATTCACATCCCTTAACGCCTGCTTCTTTCCATAATACTGGTTTAAGTTCTGTACCTTAATTGTCGCTGACATGTAAAATCCCCTTCCTCTAAATACAGTGAACAGTGATTCCCTGTACGAATTAAATAGGAAACGGCATAAGCTTTTATGTCGTTTCCTATAGCATAGAATGAAAATCTCTATATTTTCCCTACAAAAGATTAAGAATCACGAAGGAATTTTCTAAATATTTACAGCCAGCCGGACACAAAAGGACGCTGTCGCAGCCGCTCCTCCCTGTATACTGTTCGCTACATCGAGTGTGCCGCCATGTTTCCCGCACAACTCCCGGCAGATATGCAGTCCGATTCCGAAATGTTCTTCTTCTATATCTGCGCTGTATTCTTTGTGATAGGGCTTTACGGCCCATGCAAGCTGTTCTTCTGAAAAGCCCGGGCCGTCGTCTCTCACCACGGATATCAGCTCTTTCTCAGAGCTGTCATATTCCATCCATACCTCTATACGGCTTCTGGCAAAACGGATCGCATTGGATAACAGATTTTCCAATACTTCCATTATAATACTGTCGTCGGCCTCAATCATTGCAGAAAGCTCCGCGGCAAATCCCCGATATAGAATCCGAACCCCTCCCGTCTGATTCAGTGCGAATATGACTTCCTTTATACGCCCCTCTAAGCTGGCAAGGGTTATCTGGCGGCAGGAGAAAGGCACCTCTTCAATGCTGCGGATCCCTTTCATTGTAAAGCTGTAGTCCTCCAATCGCTTCAAATGCCCCGCCATAAGCTCCAGAATGTCCCGAAGCTTGTCCTCGCTCAGCTTTCCCTCCGGGATATATCTGGCGAGGAAATCGGTGTAGCCTCTCAGCACCGTCAGCGGCGTGCGCAGATCATGGGCAAACGCGGCGTTCAATTCCTTTTGTCTCTCAATCAGGCGCCACAGCTCTTCCTTATTCCGCTCCAGCTCCAGGCGCATGGCTTCCACTGAGTCGCATAAAGCCCCAAATTCATCCCTGCTGTCATAGGAAACATGAAAATTAAGATTATTCTGCCGGATTTTGTCAACGCTCTCATTCAATATCGAAAGGGGCTTCTTGAGCCGCTTCTGGTAGAATACAAATATGGTAATGATAAATCCTGTAAATGCATAAATATACCCGCACCACTCGCCGATAAACGGAATTTTCTGATACCTGCAGAACGCCTGCGTCACATATGTCAGCACAGCCGCAAAAGGCGCCAGAAGCAGAATATACACAAGCATTGCCTTACGAAACGATAGATTTCTTACGCAATATAACAGCTTATCCAATTTCTCATCTAACCAATCCATTTGTAACCGACTCCCCATATCGTTTCTATATATGTCCGCTGTGTATGCCTGCCTATTTTACTCCGGATTCTCCGGATATGCTCCATAATAATGCCGCTGTCTGCATTGCCGTCATAGCCCCTTACCTTCTCGTATAGCTGATCCTTGCTGAATATCTGCCCCGGACTTAAAGATAACTGTTCTACGATTCTAAATTCCGTTTTTGTAAAGGCAATGGGCGTATCATCGTAATAAACGCTCTTTTCTTCATAGCGGATTACGAGCCGGTCAAAAATCTTTACCGCCGTATCCGTCCTGCGCCGGTTTTCCCGCCGCAAATGCGCCTCCACTCTTGCGCCAAGCTCATCGATACTAAATGGTTTCAAAATGTAATCGTCCCCGCCCGTCATAAACCCCCGGATCCGGTCGGCTTCTTCAATCTTCGCCGTCAGAAAAAGGATCGGGCAGGAAACATGGGCGCGGATCCTCTCGCACACCTCGAATCCATCCATCAGAGGCATTGCCACATCCAATAGAATCAAATCCGGCTCGCCGGAAAGCTTCGACAAAACCTCTATCCCGTCTTTTGCCTCCGTCACCAGATATCCCTGCAATTCAAAATAATCCTTTAAAAGCTGACGAATACCCGGTTCGTCATCGGCAATTAAGAGTTTTGCTTTTTTACCTGTCATATCAGTTCAACCTTTCCTAAAGTCCTGCGCTACTGTTTGATATTGGAAACCGGTTTTTCTATTTTGTCCTTTTTTGTATTTTATTACCCGTTTTTAGCTTGAAGCAAAATTTCATATTGTTCTCTTGGGCGTACATCGGCGATTTGCGCCCCCTTGCATTTCACTTCCAATTGATAGAATTTATCTATGAGCAATTCTCCTGAATCATTTTTCTGATACCGAGTAATTCTCCCGCTTAAAACACTGGCATAAATTCCGCCCATTCTTTTTCAGTTTACAAAAGTAAGATTTCGGTGTTAAATCACAAGCATCGCGTCCCCAAAGGAGAAGAAACGGTATCTTTCCCGAATCGCCGCTTCATACGCCGCCAGTGTCTGTTCTCTCCCCGCCAGGGCGGACACCAGCATAATCAAAGTTGATTCCGGCAGATGGAAATTTGTAATCAGGCCGTCGAGGATTCGGAACCGGTATCCCGGATAAATGAAGATATCCGTCCATCCGCTGCAAGCTCGAAGCCTCCCTTTTTCATCCGCCGCAGATTCTACGGTTCTACAACTCGTCGTTCCCACGCAGATAACCCGATTTCCCTTATCCTTTGCCCGGTTAATCTTCTCTGCCGCCGCCTCGTCAATCTGATAGAATTCCGAATGCATATGATGCTCTAAAATATTCTCCGTCTTCACAGGACGGAAGGTTCCAAGTCCCACATGGAGGGTCACTTTTGCGATATCCACGCCCTTTTTCTCAATTTGTTCCAGAAGCTTTGGCGTAAAATGAAGACCTGCCGTCGGCGCGGCTGCAGAACCGGTATGCCTCGCATACACTGTCTGATAGCGGTTTTTATCCTCCAATTGGTGGGTAATATAAGGCGGCAGCGGCATCTGCCCCAGCCGGTCTAGGATTTCCTCAAATATACCCTCGTATTCAAAACGGATCCGGCGGTTTCCCTCATCCACAATATCAATGATTTCACCTGTCAGAAGCCCCTCCCCAAAACGGATTCTGGTTCCGGGCCTTGCTTTTCTTCCGGGTTTTACCAGGGTTTCCCACACATTTCCTTCGCCGCGCTTTAGGAGAAGGACTTCAATCTTTCCTCCGGTATCCTCCTTAGCCCCGATCAGCCTCGCAGGAATTACTTTGGTATCATTTAGAACCAGGCAGTCGCCTGGTTCTAAATAATCTGCTATTTCTTTGAAACTGCGGTGGAACACTTCTCCCGTCTCTTTATCCAGCACCAGAAGCTTAGAGGCAGAACGATCCTCAAGGGGATCCTGCGCAATCAGTTCTTCCGGTAATTCAAAATAAAAATCCTGACGTTTCATATTCTCTCCTGTCCTATTTACGAAGTTCAATTCCCATCTCTTCCAACGCTTTCAGAATCTTCTCCATGGCTTTGGAAACATCTGCTTCCTCCAGCGTCTTATCCTTGGCACGGAATACAATCGAATAGGCCACCGACTTGTAACCCTTCTTAATCTGGCTGCCCTCGTACAAATCAAACAGTCCATAGCTCTCTAAGTAAGGGCCGCCGCGCTTTGCGATCACTTCCTCGATCTTGCCTACCAGAATATCTTTCGGAACAACCATACTGATATCCCTGTTTACCGCCGGGAATTTCGCAATCCCTTCGTATTTCCTGTCAAAGGTCGCCCGCTCCACAATCTCCGGCATATCAATCACCGCCACGTAAGCCTTTTCTCCGATTCCATAGGAATCCGCCGCATCCGGATGAACTTCTCCCAAATAACCCACGACTGCGCCGTCGTAAATGATATTGGCCTGTCTTCCCGGATGGAGATACGGTTTGCCCGCATTCGGATCATAGTTCGTTTTCCTCCTAAGTCCCGCCTTATCAAAGAATTCCTCCACAACGCCTTTCATCGTGAAAAAATCTCCGTCGCCGTACATCCCTAAAGTAAACTGCATCCGTTCCTCGGGAAGTTCGGTAAGCGGCAGCGCCTTTGGCAGATAAATATTGCCCAGCTCATACAGCCTTACATTCTTATTTCTCCGATTGTAATTGGTTGCCAGGGACGTCAGCATCCCGTTTAAGGAAGTAGTCCGCATAATGCTGTAGTCTTCCCCCAGCGGATTCATAATATCCACCGTCCGGCGAAGTTCGGAATCCCCAGGAATCATCAGTTTATCAAATACTTTCGGACTCTCAAAAGAGTAACTCATTCCCTGGCTGAATCCACAGAACTCTGCAATATTTCTTGCAACCTCTTCAATCCTAAGCTTATAGGAAAGTTTCCCTGTGGTCGCCTCTCCTTTCGGCAGAGTCGTAGGAATATTGTCATACCCGTAAAATCTGGCAACTTCCTCCGCAACGTCTGCCAGACGCAGAATATCCTGACGGAAAGTCGGCGCAACCACTTCGTTCTTTTCCGCATCATATTCAAGCTCTACCATATTCAGGTAACCGAGCATCTCTTCTTTGGAAATATCCGTTCCTAACAGCGCATTGATTTGATCCGCGTCAAAGGGAACGCGCGCCGGCTGTCTCTTCTTTGCATACACGTCTACCATTCCGCCTACTACTTCTCCCGCGCCCATTTCCTCTACAAGCTGACAGGCTCTGTCGATAGCCGCCTGGGCATTTTCCGGGTCAAGACCTTTCTCGAATTTGCCCGACGCATCGGTACGGAGACCAACTTTCTTTGCGGATTTGCGGATATTCGTCCCGTCGAAGCATGCGGCCTCGAACAGCATGGTCGTTACCTCGTCTGTAATCATGGAATTCTCCCCGCCCATGATGCCGGCAATCCCTACCGCCTTTTCTCCGTCGCAGATCATCAGCACAGAATCATCGACTTCTCGCTCCTGGCCGTCTAACGTTACAAATTTCTCACCGTTTTCCGCCCGGCGGACAATAATTTCATTTCCCGCAATATGCTTCAAATCATAGGCATGCATCGGCTGGCCGTACTCTTCCATAACATAATTGGTAATATCAACCAGATTGTTGATCGGCCGGATTCCTACCGACGCAAGCCTTCTCTGCATCCATTCCGGCGAAGGCCCAAGCTTGATATTCTTTACCACCCTTGCGGTATATCTTGGGCAAAGTTTCGCATCCTTTACCGTAACCTTAATATAGTCGTTCACGTCCTCTTCATTTCCCGTAGGCGTTACCACCGGCGGTTTGAATTCTTTGCGGAAGGTTGCCGCAGCTTCCCTTGCAATTCCCACCACGCTGTAACAGTCTACCCGGTTGGAGGTTACCTCATACTCAAACACAACGTCGTCTAGTCCCAGCGCCTTTACCGCGCTGCTTCCCACTTCTACCTCTTTTTTGAAAATGTAAATACCGGACTCCGGAGCTTCCGGGTACATATCCCTGTTCGAGCCGAGTTCCTCAATGGAACACATCATCCCGGCGCTGGGTATGCCCCGCAGTTTCCCTTTCTTAATCTTAATTCCGCCGGCCACACGCTGTCCCGGCTCGTGGCCTCCTGCCACCCGGCCGCCTTCAAGCACCACCGGAATCTTATCGCCCTCTTTCACATTAGGCGCGCCGGTAACGATCTGGATGGTTTCCGTTCCCACATTTACCTGGCATACGATCAGCTTATCGGCATCTGGATGCTTCTCAATCTTCTCGATCTGCCCTACTACAATCTTTTCCAAATCGGCATCCAGCTTCGTAAACCCTTCCACCTTCGTGCCGGACAGCGTCATAGCGTCGGTATACTCCTGCGCTGTCGCGTCCAAGTCCGGCACATATGCTTTTATCCATGATAATGAAGTATTCATTCTCTCTTCTCCTCTCTTCTATTACCGCTATTTTCTTCGCGCTTCCCTCTTTTCACTCTTTCTATCGCTCCAGAATCCTGCTGCTTTGCTTCAGCCGTATCCCTCCGGGATACTCTCCGATTCTGTCGCGCCGCTCGCCGGCAGAAGTAAATACTCACTTCGTTCGTGCTTCCTTCTGCTTTTCGCTCGCTAGAACTGTTTCAGGAAACGGATGTCGTTCTCATAGAGCAGCCGCATATCATCTATTTCATATTTCAGAAGCGCTATACGCTCTAAGCCCACGCCAAATGCAAATCCGGTGTATTCTTCCGGGTCAATGCCGCACATTTCCAGTACGTGGGGATGTACCATCCCGCAGCCTAAGATTTCTATCCAACCGGAACCCTTACAGAAGCGGCAGCCCTTGCCTTTGCACTTAAAGCAGCTTACGTCTACCTCCGCGCTTGGCTCTGTGAAAGGGAAATGATGGGGACGGAATTTGGTCTTTGTATCCTCTCCGAACAATTCCTTTGCAAATACTTCCAGCGTTCCTTTCAAATCCGCGAAGGATATATTCTTATCAATGACCAGTCCTTCTATCTGGTGGAAGGATGGAGAATGCGTAGCGTCCACCTCGTCGGAACGGAATACGCGTCCGGGCGCGATCATACGGATCGGCAGCTTTCCCTGCTCCATTACCCGGGCCTGAACCGGCGACGTCTGTGTTCTTAATACAATATCCTTGTTAATATAGAAGGTGTCCTGTTCATCCTTTGCCGGATGATCCGCCGGGATATTCAGCTTTTCAAAATTATACAGGTCGTATTCTACTTCCGGGCCTTCCACCACCTCGTATCCCATACCGATAAAAATGCGCTCCACTTCTTCTAACGCAATTGTATTCGGATGACTGTGTCCTACCATATTCTTTTTCGCAGGCAGCGTGACGTCAATCACTTCGCTCTTCATCTTCTCTTCCCTGAGCGCCCGCTCCATCTTCTTTTTACTGTCCTCTAAGACCTTTTCGATGGCCGCGCGGGTGTCATTCACCATCTGTCCCACTTTTGGGCGCTCCTGTGGCGCGACCTCTTTCATACTCTTTAATACTGCCGTCAGTTCCCCCTTCTTGCCAAGGAACTTCACGCGAACGTCGTTCAATTTCTCCGGCACATCGGCAGCCGAAATTGCCTGCAGCGCTTCTTCCCGGATATGATCTAATCTTTCTTTCATTCTCTTCTCCTTTCTAAAAACAAAAAACCCCATCCCGAAAAGGGACGAGGCATATCTCGCGGTACCACCCTAATTCCTGTCTCCCGACAGGCGCTTAGCTCCGTGTAACGTACGGCTACGGCGCGCTCTACTATCTCAGAAATCCTGAAAAATTCAAACGCGCGGCTCACGTGGGAAATTCGATTACTATCTGAACCCAAGGAAACTTACAGCCTATGATTCCCTCTCTCTGCCGGAAAATAGTTCTCTACTAATGCGGAAATGAATTCTCAAATACGCCTTAACACAGTCATCGCCTTTTCTGTTCTAAATTCTACAAGATATTGTATCACAGGAAATTGCAATGTCAAGCTATTCTTATAAAATCTTCTGCAGGACTTCTCTCCCTAAACATCAGCGCATTGATCTCTTCCTCGGAACCACACTTTTATTTTCCGTCCCTTCCGGTAAACAGCCGGTCATGAAGCTGTACATTCGTCTCCGCCCCCAGCAGAATGCAATACATACAAAAATACAGCCACAGCATAATCAGCACGATGGTGGTAAGACTTCCATACATATCTGAAAAACCCTGAAATATATCCAAATACATAGAAAACACCCACGACACCACCTGCCATCCGATGGCGGAAAAAAACGCCCCGGGTACCTGCTTACGAAACAAATCTCTCCGGTTCGGCAGAAATTTATACAAAAGCAGCAAAAATCCCATTAGTACTGCCGGAGTCACAATAATACGAAGTTCAATCAGCTTATCCGTTACAGGCTTTATTGCCGGAATATGGGATGTTACAAACAAATTAATGGAATTGCCAAAAACAGAAAGAACCAGCAGAAGAAGAATAACCGTCACAAACAGAACCGTATACAGCGTCGCCCGTATCCGGAGATAGAAATAATTCCGGGTCTCCGGACATCCGTAAATCGCGTTCAGTCCTGTAGAAATAGAAAGTACGCCTTTTCCGGCGGACCATAAGGCTATGACAATCGTAACAGGAATAATCGTGCCGGACTGGTTATACACCTGATTCACAATGGACGTAATCAGAGAATCCACTGTTGAAGGAAATACCTGTACCACCGCCGTCATTACATCCGCTTTTGTTACCGGGGTATACTGAACCATGGTAAGCAGGAGAAGAATAATCGGGATCATAGACAGCATAAAAAAATATGCAGCCTGGGCGGCATATGCGCCGACATGATGCGCGGACATCTCGTTCAGTATTTTAATTACCCTCTCGACCCACTTCTTAGCCATATGTGATCCCTCCGTAACTTTATGGTAATATTACCATTTTCCTCCTGTTCTTTCAAGCTTTGACCGCTATTTACTCCACTGTCACGCCCTGATAAAATAATTCCAGAATTTCCTTATAAGTCTTTCCGTTTTTCGCCATTTCATTGGCGCCGTTCTGGCTCATTCCGATTCCATGTCCGTAGCCGCCGCCTTCGATTATGTATATTCCATCCTGATTGGTAATCGAAAAAAACGCGCTTGGAAGCAGCCTTTGGCTTTCCACTGTCTGGCCGTCGTTTTTCGTAATCTGATACCCGGCGCCGCCAAGAGCCGTTCGTATCTTATTCTCCGTTTCTACCTTCACCGTACCTTCCGTCCCGACAGCCGTAAGTTCTAACGCCACCTCTCCCGGACCCCGCTTTGTAACTTCCACGCTTTCTAGTGTACCCAGATTTTTATTCGCATATCCTCCGATCAGACCTGCAAGAGTCTCTGCCGATATTTCCGCCCTCCAGTGATACCATGGCAGATCCTTTTCATAATCACCGGTATCTCCGCACACCGGAACACTTTGAAGATAAGCGTTTCCCTCGTTTGGCGCGCTGCCCCAGGCCTCCATATTTGTCGTCTTTCCGCAGGAAGTAGAGTAATAGTAGGTCGTTGCAATATCCCCCTGATACCGCACCACCTGCCCGGCCGTCTCTATTACGGCCTGCGAACTGCTCTCTGCAGTATAGCTGTTATTATAAACCTGGAATTCCGTACTGTCATTCACATGAGCCTTATACTCGGGGTACGCATAATCCCCCATCTGCCTTACCGCATAACTTCTCGCGCATACCGCCTGTGCTTTCAGAGCCTCCATCTCATAAGAAGCGGGCATCTCACTGGGAACCACCTTACACAGGTATTGATCCAGCGAAAGCTCATTGATAACAGCCATACCTTCTTCACTGGAGAATACTTCTATGACGCCTGCATAAGAAGGAATGCCGCAGCCCCGTTCCAAACTCTCTACCCGAATTTCTTCTCCCTCACCAGCCGGACGTACCAGAATCCTGCCCGCTGCAAACCTTGCGTCATCCGGCGCAAGCGTGAGAATGCCGTCCTTCCATTCTTCTTCCTGTTCCCCGTAAGACAGCACTAATCCCCCGTCCGCTCCCAGACTGACGGAACTATGCAGAAAATCCCCGTAACCGGAAGTCATAAGAAGCACCCGGATATTCCCGTCCGGTACGGAACCGGAATTCTCTTCTCCAACTCCCTCCCGAAACTTTAGTTTGCTCTCCGTATTTTCTTCTGGTTTCTTTCCGTCCGAACCTGTAAAACGAATGATTACCAGGATTACGCACAGCATTGCTATAACGGAGGCTATATAAATCATGTTTCGATTGATTCTTTTCATTTCACGTACCTCTTGTCCCTGTTTCTCTTAAAGTGTATGTCCGGCCTTTGGGAATGATGCCTTCTTGCAGAAAATGGAAAAAGAACGGCCTTTCGGCCGTCCTTTCATCTTTGGTACATCCCCAAAATGCCGGTTCCTGTATTTTGACTCCTAGCCATGGCTAGGTGGGTGTCCGCATCCGCTTTTCTGTCTTCCCCTGCGCAAATCGGAGGCCTGACATATTACGGAGATATAAGAGTCCCGTTTAAAGTTTTGTAGGTTCAAAATTACAGGAATTATCGCACATCCCAGGTCGTTAGTCTTATTATAACCCAATATCCTGCATTTTTCCACTATTTTAGTAAAAAATAGATTAAAAATTTTTCCAATCGAATCTGTCCGCTTCGTTCAAAGCATCCTTCACGGATCCGTTTCATTTTATAAACGGAATCTCTCGTCTTACTTGCTGGATGCGAAATATTCGCGAATCAGTTTTACCATAACTCCCGACAGCAGGAAGAGGGCAACTAAGTTCGGGATGGACATCAGTCCGTTACAAGTATCTGAAATGCCCCATACCAAACCTAAGTCAATGGTAGCGCCTACGATAGCAACCAGCGAATATACAACATAGAAAGGTTTTACAATTTTCGTTCCAAAAACAAATTCAATACAACGCGCACCGTATAATCCCCATCCAAGTATGGTGGAAAATGCGAAGCAGCACATCGCAATAGCTGTAAAAACAGATACCCAGCCTCCATAGGTTGCGATAAAACCGGAAATTGTAAGCTCAGCACCGGCTGCCTCTCCATATGTAATCCCTACGCCGCTGCAAAGAATAACCAGCGCGGTCAGCGTACAAACTACGATCGTATCTGCAAATACTTCAAAGATTCCGTACAGACCCTGCTTTACCGGCTGATCCGTATCCGCACAGGAGTGTGCGATAGAACCGGTACCGATACCAGCCTCGTTAGAGAAGATACCGCGGGATACTCCTCGCTTCATACTTACGAAGAGACTTCCTACTACGCCGCCGGTAAAGGCTGACGGGTTGAACGCTCCGGCAAAGATCGACTGGAATACTGCCGGAACTGCGCCTGCATGCAGAATTACTACGCCAATAGCTAAAATAATATAAAATACCGCCATAAACGGAACCAGTTTCTCGGTAACGCTTCCGATACGCTTTACGCCGCCTAAAAGTACGATTGCAACCAGAATCGCAATCACAATACCAATACAAAGATTTACAAATCCAAGTCCGGAACTGTCGGCAATACCGTAATTTACCAGCGCGGAGTCAATGGATGCAACAATTGTATTTACCTGAGTTGCATTACCGGTTCCCATAACGGTAAGCGCGCCGAGAATTGCGTAAACGCACGCCATCCAATACCATTTCGGTCCAAGGCCGTTTTTAATATAGTACATTGGTCCTCCAACATAATCGCCTACCGCGTTCTTCTCACGGAAATGTACGGCCAGCGTTACCTCTGAGAACTTGGTACACATACCGAGAAGTGCGGAAATCCACATCCAGAATACCGCTCCCGGGCCGCCGATTGCAATCGCTCCGGCAACGCCGGCAATATTTCCGGTACCAATAGTAGCCGCCAACGCGGTACATACCGCCTGGAAAGGTGTGATCGCTCCCTCTTTCGCTTCCTGCTTCTGAAAAATCTTACCAATCGTATTCTTCAAAGCATAGCCGAATTTGCGGAACTGAATAAATCCAGTCCGGAAAGACAATACCAAACCAACACCGATAATACAGACCATCGCCGGGACGCCCCAAACGAAATCATTTACGACCCCATTAATGCGTTCAATCGTTTCTAACATATTTTTCCTCTCTTCCTTTTATTCTATAACCTCTTGCATCCTTTTTATCCTTTTTATTCTTTTATTCATTCTTCCTCTTATGAAACTCTTCCGTATATCCCGCGTCCGCCGCCTGACAAGTATAAACCAACGTATATTTCCTGCTCGTTCCGCTGGTTCCTATGCGCTTACTTTCAACGTATCCTACACGCAAACTGCACCTTTTGTGCAGCGCTCTTCCGGACGCATGGCATAAAGGTAGGGGAACGTAAGGACCCCATACGGTTCTTAGCCGCTCCCCCTGCCTGAATGTATGATTAGATTAATGAGCGTGGATCTGTGTATTCCTCGTTGTAGCTGTCTGCCACGTTCTTACAGGTAAGTTTCCCGTCGTAAGTATTAATTGCAGAATAGATAACGTCATTATCCTTGCATGCCTGCTCCAGTCCCTTATTCGCAATCTGGAGACCGTAGCTTAATGTAGCGTTGGTAAGTGCAATTGTAGATGTTCTCGGAACTGCTCCCGGCATATTTCCTACGCAGTAGTGAACTACGCCGTCCACGATAAATACCGGATCGTCATGGTATGTAACCTTGGTCGTCTCGCCGCATCCGCCCTGATCAACTGCAACGTCTACGAATACTGCGCCCGGCTTCATCTCTTTCAAATATTTCTTCTTGAAGATCTTCGGTGCAGACTTTCCAGGAATCAGAACGCTTCCGATTACCAGATCCGCATCCTTTACAGCCTTCTCGATATTCGCATCGGTAGAAACAAGCGTCTGGATTCTTGCTCCGAAAATATCGTCCAGATAAGCCAGTCTCTGAAGGTTAATGTCCATGATTGTTACGTTAGCGCCCATGCCTACGGCGATCTTACAAGCGTTTGTTCCAACAGAACCGCCGCCCAAGATTACAACGTTAGCCTTCGGTGTTCCAGGAACGCCTGCTAACAACACGCCTTCTCCCCCGTACAGCTTCTCTAAATACTTTGCGCCTTCCTGAATACTTAAGCGTCCTGCAATCTGGCTCATAGGCGCCAGAAGCGGAATGCTTCCGTTTCTCTCGATCAGCGTCTCGTAAGCAACGCCCTTAACCTTAGCGTTCAGCAGAGCGTCTGTCTGCGGTCTGTCTGCCGCAAGATGCAGATATGTATAAAGAATCAGTCCCTCGTGGAATAACGGATACTCCTCCGGAAGAGGCTCTTTCACCTTAACCATCATCTCTACGCTGTCCCATACTTCCTTAGCGCTGCCGATCATCTTCGCGCCGGCTTCCACATACTCTTCATCGGTAAATCCGGAACCAAGACCTGCGCCGGCTTCAACAAGAACTTCATGTCCTGCATTCACGTAGCTCTTTGCATTATCCGGGGTCATACCTACGCGGAACTCGTTGTTTTTGATTTCCTTTACACATCCGATTTTCATTTCTCAAATCCTCCTAAATAATAAATGGTTAAAATGGTCGTTGAAGAATATTATTCAAATTATTTTGTTAATGAAGAATATCCGTCTATGCATTTAGTATATTTCAACAAAAATCATTTGTCAATAAAAGATATTTTGTTAACTATCACGATAATTGTGTAACAAACTTGTTAATTTTTTATCATTTTCAAGGAAGGATAGGATACAGAATCAGGAAGCGGGGCGGAAATACCGAAAACGGAGGTTTTTGTTTTTCGGGCATTATAAAACAGGCGTGGATTTGCACGCCTGTTTTATATAGGATGGTAAATATATGATAATGTCTGGTTCTTATAACTGAGGACCTGCCGGTACGAGCGCTTTTCCAGCTTCGTTTCCTTCGTACTTAGCAAAATTCTTAATGAACCTTCCGGCTAAGTCTTTTGCCTTGGTCTCCCACTCTGCAGCGTCTGCGTAAGTATCGCGTGGATCCAGGATGCCTGTGTCTACGCCGTTAAGTTCGGTCGGAACTTCAAGATTGAAGTATGGAATGGTCTTTGTCGGCGCGTTCTTAATGTCTCCGTTTAAGATAGCGTCGATAATTCCGCGGGTATCCTTAATAGAGATACGCTTGCCGCTTCCGTTCCAGCCTGTATTTACAAGATAAGCCTTTGCTCCGCTCTTTTCCATTCTCTTAACCAGTTCTTCTGCATACTTGGTCGGATGCAGCTCTAAGAATGCCTGGCCGAAACATGCGGAGAAGGTTGGGGTAGGTTCGGTAATTCCACGCTCTGTACCTGCAAGCTTTGCTGTAAAGCCTGACAGGAAGTAATACTTGGTCTGCTCTGGCGTCAGGACGGATACCGGCGGAAGTACGCCGAATGCGTCTGCTGACAGGAAGATTACTTCCTTTGCCGCCGGCGCTGCGGATACCGGACGTACAATCTTCTCAATATGGTCGATTGGATAAGATACACGCGTATTCTCTGTTACGCTCTTGTCTGCAAAATCAATCTTGCCGTTCTCATCCAGCGTTACGTTCTCCAAAAGGGCATTGCGTTTGATTGCATTGTAGATATCCGGCTCGGATTCTTTGTCAAGGTTGATCACCTTTGCATAACATCCGCCCTCGAAGTTAAATACGCCGTTGTCATCCCAGCCATGCTCGTCGTCACCGATCAGAAGACGCTTCGGATCGGTTGACAGAGTTGTCTTCCCTGTTCCGGACAGACCGAAGAAAATTGCTGTATTCTCACCGTTCATATCAGTATTTGCCGAACAGTGCATAGCGGCGATACCCTTCAGCGGCAGATAGTAGTTCATCATAGAGAACATACCTTTCTTCATTTCTCCGCCGTACCATGTATTTGCAATTACCTGCTCGCGGCTGGTAATATTGAACATAGCAACCGTCTCGGAATGAAGACCCAGTTCTTTATAATTCTCTACTTTCGCTTTGGAAGCATTGTAAACTACGAAGTCCGGCTCGAAGTTTTCCAACTCTTTTTCGGTCGGTGTAATAAACATATTCTTAACGAAATGAGCCTGCCATGCAACTTCCATAATAAACCGGATTGCCATACGCGTATCAGCATTTGTTCCGCAGAAAGCATCTACAACAAACAGTCTCTTATCAGACAGCTCTTTGATCGCAATATCTTTTACTGCTGCCCAAGTCTCCTCAGAAGCCGGATGATTGTCGTTCTTATACTCGTCGGTAGTCCACCATACCGTATCCTTTGAGTTCTCGTCCATAACAATAAACTTATCTTTCGGCGAACGTCCCGTATAAATACCGGTCATAACATTCACCGCACCCAGCTCGCTTACCTGACCCTTCTCAAAACCCTCCAGTTCTGGTTTGGTCTCTTCTTCAAATAACAATTCATAAGAAGGATTATAAACGATTTCTGTAGTTCCTGTAATTCCATACTTAGTTAAATCAATCTTTGCCATCTTCGTTTTGACCCCATTTCTTAGTATTAGTATTTGCAACACAATTCAGTGTTCCGTTTATATTATACATATCTCAGAAAAAAAATCAACTTATTTTTCGTTATTTTTTTCACATATTGCTTTTTTCTCTGTTTTGCCTATAAATCCAACAGATTTCTTACTGTTTGTTCCATATTATCCACATCGCATTCCAGCGAATGCAGTACGTCCGCATTCAGAATCTCTCTGACCGCGCCGGGAAGTTCTGTCCCTGATACCCGTTTCAGTTCTTCCAAAAGCCGGAATTCATCTTCCTCGGCATAACGTTCGTCAATGGCAGTCATTACACTCTTAACAAATTTGTACGGACTCGCCGTAGAGGCCACCACACATTTGGCCGTATCCTTTGTCTCCGCCTGATATTCCCGACATACGTGAGCCGCCACTGCCGTATGGGTATCCATCACATATCCTGTCTTCTCATACACTTCGCGGATTGCAGCCGCGGTCTGCTCTTCTGTTGCATATCCGGCCTCGAAATCCCGAAGCCCTGCTTTCATCTCTTCCGTAATCTGGTAACTGCCTTCCTCCTTAAGCCCGCGCATAAGCTCTGCGTTCTTCTTGTCGTCGCATCCGGCAATCTGATAGATCAAACGCTCCAGGTTGCTGGATATCAAGATATCCATGGAAGGCGATGTAGTCAGCACAAATTCCCGGCTCTTCTTATCATATGTACCTGTCTGGAAGAAATCGAAAAGAACCTTATTCTCATTGGAAGCGCAAATCAGTTTTTGAATCGGGATTCCCATCTGCTTCGCATAATACGCGGCCAGAATATTCCCGAAATTACCGGTTGGAACCACCACATGAATCCCTTCCCCCGGCTGAATCTGTTCCTGCTCAAGCAGCTTCGCGTAGGCATATACATAATAGACCACCTGCGGAACCAAACGCCCGATGTTGATGGAATTTGCGGATGAGAACTGATAGCCGCGCGCATTCAGATCCTTTGCAAGCTCTTTATTCTCGAACATCTCCTTCACGCCGCTCTGAGCGCTGTCAAAATTCCCGTGGATTGCCACTACCTCAACGTTCTTTCCTTTCTGAGTCACCATTTGCATTTCCTGTATCCTGCTGACGCCGTTCTTCGGATAAAATACAATAATTCTGGTTCCTTCTACGTCTGCGAACCCCGCCATGGCAGCCTTCCCCGTATCGCCGGAAGTTGCGGTCAAAATCACGATCTCATTCTGTACCTGATTCTTTTTCGCGGAGGTTGTCAGAAGATGCGGCAAAATCGACAGCGCCATATCCTTAAACGCAATCGTCGCGCCGTGAAACAGTTCCAGATAATAAACACCGTCCACATTGGCAATCGGGGCAATCTCCTCGGTATCAAATTTACTGTCGTATGCTTTTTTGATGCAGTCCCATAACTCTTCCTCGGTAAAATCCGTAAGAAACTCCTTCATAACCGTATAGGCCGTCTCCTGATAGGACATCCCTTTCAGCTCGTCTACAGATACGGAAAGCTTCGGAATCTGTTCGGGGACAAACAGTCCCCCGTCCTCTGCTAATCCCTTTAAAATCGCTTGGGAAGCCGTCACTACACTGGCGGAATTTCTCGTGCTTTTATATCGTATATTCATGAATTCTCTGTCCTTTCCGAAAGACCGCGGCCGGACTCACCGGCCGCATGCCGCAGCCTGACTTTATACTTCTTTCTTACTGTTTGTGTAATTCACCAATCCTCCGGCCGCAATCAGCTCCTGCATAAACTCCGGAAACGCCTGTCCCTGGAACTGCGTGCCTCTGGTGCGGTTGTAGATCCGTCCGCTGTCAAAATCAATCTCCACCTCGTCTCCGGCTTCGATTCCCTTCGCCGCTTCCGGGCATTCAATAATCGGAAGCCCGATATTAATTGCGTTCCGATAAAAAATCCTTGCAAACGTCTCCGCGATGACGCAGCTCACTCCCGCCGTCTTAAGGCAGAGCGGCGCGTGTTCCCTAGAAGATCCGCATCCAAAATTCTTATTGGCGACAATCATATCCCCCGGCTGTACTTTTCCCGCGAATTCCGGGTCAATGTCCACCATCGCATGGCTCGCCAATTCCTTTGCATCAAAGGAATTCAGATACCTTGCCGGAATGATTACATCTGTATCAACGTTATCTCCATATTTAAACACATGTCCTAATGCTTTCATGACCTGTTACCTCCAACCTTCTCCGGATTTGCGATATATCCCGCAATTGCGCTTGCCGCCGCAGTTTCCGGCGAAGCAAGATAAATGAGAGATTCCACATGTCCCATCCTTCCTACAAAGTTACGGTTCGTGGTGGACACACACTTCTCTCCCGCCGCCATTACTCCCATATGGCCTCCCATGCAAGGACCGCAGCTTGGCGTATTCACCGCGCAGCCCGCGTCTATAAAAATGTCCAGAAGTCCCTCCGCAATACACTGCTTATAAATCTTCTGCGTAGCCGGAACTACCATGACCCTCACATCCTCATGCACCCGACGGCCTTTCAGGACTGCAGCCGCCTTCCTCAAGTCGGACATCCGCCCATTGGTACACGACCCGATCACAACCTGGTCAATCTTAATGGGTTCCATCGCTTCGATTTCGTCAATGGTCTTCGCATTCCCCGGAAGATGCGGGAACGCAACGGTAGGACGAACCTTAGACAGATCAATCTCAACAACCTGCTCGTACACTGCGTCCGCGTCCGCTTCATATACCGTAAATTCTTTCTTGCAGTGTTCCTTTAGGTATTCCTTAGTCTTTGCATCTACTGGGAAAATCCCGTTCTTGGCTCCCGCTTCAATAGCCATGTTCGCAATCGTGAAACGATCGTCCATAGACAGATGTTCGATGCCGTCCCCTGTAAATTCCATGGATTTGTACAAGGCGCCGTCTACGCCGATCTTCCCGATTATATGGATGATGATGTCTTTACCGCTGACGTATTCCTGCGGCTTCCCTGTCAGGACAAATTTTACCGCATCCGGCACCTTAAACCACAGTTCGCCGGTTGCCATACCCGTAGAGATGTCCGTTGTCCCAACGCCGGTAGAAAACGCCCCCAGCGCTCCGTATGTACAGGTGTGGGAATCTGCGCCGATGATACATTCTCCGGCCGTCACAACGCCTGCCTCCGGAAGGATCGCATGCTCCACGCCGGATTTCCCCTGCTCGAAATACCAGCTCAGCCCCTGCTCCTTTGCAAACTCCCGGATTGCCTTGGAATTCTCCGCCGACTTAATATCCTTATTCGGCGTAAAATGATCCGGCACCAGAACTACTTTATCTTTATCAAATACGTTATCTGCCATCTGTTTAAAAATAGGCAGCGCCATCGGCCCGGTGATATCGTTCGCCATAACCACATCGAGCTTCGCCATAATAAGCTGCCCGGCTTCTACACTGTCAAGTCCCGCATGTGCCGCAAGGATCTTCTGTGTCATCGTCATTCCCATGATGAATGCGCCTCCTTTTATCTTTTACCTTTTTTCATTCTACGTGCTATCATACCACAGGTAATCATCACCGCGCAAGAAAGAATACAGGCGAAAAGCCAAATGGATATATTCGCTACGTCCCCGGTTCTTACCGGCTTTTGCGGTTGTCCCGGCGTTTCCGGTTTGTCCGGCTCTTCCGGCTCTTCCGGTTCTTCCGGTTCTTTTGGTTTGTCCGGCTCTTCCGGTTCTTTTGGCTCTTCTGGTTCTTCCGGCTTCTTAGGCTCGTCGTCTGTCAGCGTCCCAAGATGTACCGTCGCATGATTCTTTTTTATCGTCACTTTGAACGGCGGTATCAAATCATATCCTTCATTATTTTCACAACGAATTTCTTCAATCGAATAGGTATCGTAAGGAAGCGCGCCTTTTGTATCCTCTGCCGGCGCAAACGTGCCGTCCGGCTCCATCCCAAACCATATTCCATCTTCACAGGTCTCTCCAAGATTTGTATTTTGGGAATGGAGGTTCCACGCGGAAGCTGTGGACGCCTGTCCGTTCTCATCCGTAACAATCACATGGCTTTCCCCTGTGGATTCACTGGTAATTTGGAAAGGTATGCCGGCCAGTCTTTTATGCGTCCCATCCGCAATCTTTACAAATTCCAGGTCTCCGCGAATCACATAATCCGAAGCGGCGCATACATTTCCCCCATCCATCAAAGCGGCCTCCCCGTCCTGCCTGATCGTGGTAAGATATTTTCCTTCCATGATCTCGCCTGAATTATTCTGAAAAAAGGCGTCCTTCAAAAGATACCCCTTGGGCGCTTTGACCTCTTCTACTGTAATTGTCCCAAGGGGCAGCACGGTCTGTCCGTCTGCTTCATAAAACGCATCTCCTCCTACCCGATACGCTTCATTCAGCCTGCATATATACTGTACTTTTCCTGCGTCCTCTTCTGCTTTTGTTTCCAGCCGCCACATCCGTTCCGGTTTTTCCGGCAGATTCTTCCTCGTATAATATCCTTTGTAATAGCAGACTTGAAATTCCGCGCCCTCTAAGGACGCGGCGCCTCTCGGATCACCCCTGCCGCTTTCCGCGTCCACCTTTCTTATCGTAAGCCCGAGGCTGTCCCAGACCGGAACCTCCCCTACTTCCATATCCCGGATCTTTTGCGGCTCCACAGTAACCGGATGCACTTCGGGGTCTAACCTGTAACCTTCCGGCGCCTTGATCTCTTTTATATAGTAGGTTCCCGAATCCAATTCTACAGTTCCGGTATTACCGTCTTCATCTGTAGTCAGCACCTCCACCTGGTTATTACAGGATTCCTCTGTAAAGACTCCGTATTCCGAACCTTTCAAAGTATAACACCCATTCTGACCCGCGATTCCTTCCTCTGTGTTGGTTTTTTTTAATTTGATCCACCCGGTCGGCTGATAATCCCAGTATGCCAGTTCCTGATTCGTACTGATTCCGTCCGACAACACATATACGTTAAATCCTCTCGGCGCTTCCGGAAGCTCTTTAATCCGGTCAATAAACGCCTGTCCGTACCCGTAATAATTATCATCATGCCCGTTCGCTACCGAACCGGCAAGACATGTCTCTACATAAGACGCGCCAATATCCCCCGGCCCCCGCCAACCATAATAGCGGACTTTACGCATCAGTCCATTGTCCCTGCCTTCCCCTGAATAAACCCGGTCAACCGTAAGCGCCGTTCCTACCTGGGTCGGCGGATTCATCTCATGGCAGATACACATGGCGGCAATTCCCCCGTCAATTTCAAAATATCCTACCATAAGCGGACCTTCATTGTATCTGGTGTCATAAAGCGTAAGAATATGCGTACTTCCCGCGCCGTTTTTGTCAGAAGCTTCCGCGCAAATCCCCAGGCCGCCTATCCATAAAGCCAATACCGCCCCCGTCAGCATTACAAAAAACGCCAACTGTTCCCTATTCATTTTTCTTCGTTTTTTCATATAATTCCTCCTTAAATATAAAACATCAGTTGCTTCGATAAGGTTTTGTCATATCGTCTCTGGAAAACTGGGTGAACGAACCCCTGGCGAACTGCCGGTAGAATTTCCTGATAGAATATAAAATCTGACTTATCGTTGAATAGTGACATAATAATATATTTTCCATTCATTGTCAATACATAACCGCAACTTATTTCAACTCCTTATATACAGAAGCAAACAGTTCTATTTCCGTATAAAAATCACATGCAGAATATAAACTTCTTACTATAATCAAAAAACAGCTATGAAAAGAATCCTCCTTCCATAGCCGTTATTTCAAGCCAATTTACTTCCGTATAGCTCTGATATGTTCCTTTAATTCATGCAATGCCTCTCTGTATTTTCTAGATTCCATGCCGGGGAACGCCTGGATAAGACGCTCTCCTGCAGCTCCTCTTTCTTTTACCATCTTCTCATAGCGGCTGACAAGTTCTTCCTTTCTTGCCTTCATCGCTTCGTAGCGGGCGCGCATTTCCGCATCATATTCTACACGAAGCTCTTTCCCGGCCTCTTTCACATGTTCAACCCGGCTCTTGATGCGTTCCTCTCTTGCCATGCCTTCTTTCACATTCTCGTAAATGCCCTCTCCCATCTTGTCCGACAGTTCATGCAGTTCCGCCGCAATTCTATCCATCGCCTCGAGCCGTTTATTCAGTTTCAAAACAGTCTCCGCCGTTACATACAGATCCGCAATGATCAAAACGGTACACACAACCAGAATAACAACCCCAACAGCAAGCGGGATATGTATCACAGCCCCCTTTACTACAGGCTGAAAAATTTTCACAATGAACACGCAGAATACGCCCCAGATCAACGAAAAAACCAGACAGACATACCCGCCGATGTTTAACGGCTGACCGGAATAATCCCACCACTTATGATGGAACAGTCTGTCCATCACAAACCCGGTAATTCCTTCGATTACCGTAACAAGCACAACCGACGCCGCATAAAGCGCCGCAACATTCCCTTTCACTTCGCCAAGACAGTAAATAACCGACACCACGCCTACGCCGTAAATCGGACAAATCGGGCCGTTTAAAAACCCTCTGTTTACAAACTTTCCCTGCTTTACCGCTGCGTACGCCACCTCCACGCACCATCCAAGCACGCCGTATAGAAAGAAAAATGCCAGTAAGTAATACAGTTCCATCTTAATCCCCGCCTTTCGCAAAACCATTATATGCCAGATTGTAAATTTCGTCAAATAGTGCTATACTTTTCCCGAAACAATAACAAAGGCAGGAGTTACTGTTCAACTCCGTGACCAGTAACAAATAGGATACTGTCCAGGCATTACCAGAACGGAGCCAAAAACCGCGGCGCAGGAAACAGGACGATACAGCGCTCCCGCAGGCAGGCCGGTAACGCCCGGACAGCAACTCAGCAGCGGAAAGGATTTACTATGGTTTTGAAAGAAGGAAAAAATCACCGCACTTACGAGGTGGTTTCTATTCATATAGAATTACAGTTGGAACGGCGCCTAGAAGCGCTCGGCCTTACGGAAGGAAGCCGGATTACGGTTCTCAACAACGACAAACAGGGGGCTCTTACCGCTAAGTTCCGGGGAACCCGCTTTGCGCTTGGAAGGAGAATTGCAGACAACATTGAAATTGCGGAGGTGCCAATCAATGAGCAGAACCATTAACGTTGGATTTATCGGAAATCCGAATTGCGGAAAAACCACGCTGTTCAACGCATACACCGGCGCCAATTTAAAGGTTGCTAACTGGCCGGGCGTTACCGTAGAAAAAAAAGAGGGCCGCACGACCTACCAGGGGCAGGAATACAACCTGATTGACCTGCCCGGAATTTACAGTCTTTCTTCCTATACTATGGAGGAAAAGGTTTCCAGGGAATGCATTCTAAGCGATGAGGTGGATGTAATTGTTGACGTAGCGGACGCTTCCAGTTTAGAACGCAACCTCTACCTCACCCTTCAGCTTATTGAACTTGGCAAGCCTGTAATTCTTGCCCTGAACATGATGGATGTCGTGGAAGAGCGGGGCATGGAGATCGATCTGCACCGTCTCCCGGAAATGCTTGGAATCCCAGTCATCCCTGTTTCCGCCAGAAAAAAGACCGGACTCTCAATCCTGATGCACGCAGTCGCCCACCATCAGACTTACGGACGCCAAGGCCCCCTAATCCACCATCATCACGCCGGCGGAAACGTCCGCCACAAACACAATCATCACGAAGAGTATGCGATGGTTTATCAGGATTCGGTCGAAGACAAGATTGATTCCTTCATTGAACGCATTGCCCTTACATATCCGGATTTCCCCAATAAGCGGTGGCTGGCTATCAAGTATTTAGAAAATGACGCTTCCGCCTTTTGCGCGTGGCCTCTTGACGTATCCGGTCTGTTAGATCACAGTTATGAAAAAGAAATTATTAATCAAAAATACGATTTTATTGAGGAAGTTATTTCCGAAACACTGGTAAACAAATCCAGCAAAGAAGAGCGGACCGACCGAATCGACCGGTATCTTACCGGCAAATACACCGGGCTTCCTATCTTCCTTGCAATTATGGCGCTGGTCTTCTTCCTGACTTTTTTCGTGGGAGATTTCCTAAAAGGATATTTTGAAATTGCGCTGGACGCTTTTTCCGGCCTGATTTCTAATGGAATGGCCGCCGTCCATGCAGGCAGCTTAGCGACCTCCTTAGTGGTGGACGGAATTATTTCCGGCGTCGGCGGTATTCTCACCTTTCTGCCGAATATTTTCATCCTGTTTCTGGCTCTCGCTTTCCTCGAGGACAGCGGATATATGGCCAGGGTAGCCTTTGTTATGGATGATATCATGAGCAGACTCGGCCTGTCGGGACGCGCATTTATCCCGCTGCTTTTAGGCTTTGGATGTTCTGTACCTGCCATCATGGCCTCCAGAGCCTTAGAACACCGAAAGGACCGGATGAAAACCATACTGATCACCCCATTTATGTCCTGCAGCGCCAGGCTTCCGATCTACGTGTTGTTTTCTTCCATGTTTTTCGGAAAATACGCCATGGCGGTCTGCTACTCCATGTATCTGCTGGGAATTGCCGTTGCGATCCTTACCGCGTTTGTCCTGTCCAAAATTGACGGCAGCAAATCGGAACACGCGCTGCTGATTGAGCTTCCGGAATACAAGACGCCCAACGCCAGAACCATTGCCATCTATGTATGGGAAAAGGTCAAAGATTATCTGACGCGGGCGGGAACGATTATCTTCCTTGCTTCTGTTGTCATGTGGGCGCTTCTTAATTTCGGCCCCGCCGGATACGTAACCGATATCAGCGCAAGCTTCGGCTCTTATATCGGTAAATGGATCGTACCAATCTTCCGCCCTCTGGGCCTTGGTTACTGGCAGATCATCGTAGCGCTGATTGCGGGAATTGCCGCAAAGGAAGTGGTGGTATCAAGCTGCGGCGTCCTCTTCGGCATCCAGAATATCGCTACTGCCCAGGGCATGGGCGCGGCTCTGGCCACGCTAAACGCCATGGGTTTCGGAACGGCCAACGCCTATGCGCTGATGGTGTTCTGCCTGCTGTACGTGCCGTGTACAGCGACGATTGCTACCATACACAGAGAAGTAGAAAGCAAACGGACAACCGCATTGTTTGTACTGTTCCAGTTAGGAACCGCATGGGTGGTAAGTTTTCTGTTTTATCAAGGGTTATCAATTTTTCTAAATTAAACCAGCATGCTTTAAATCAGCAATGGGGCCTAAACGGCCCCGTTGCTGATTTTACTGGATTTTCTTTAACAGCGCTAATTTGTTTTTAAAAGGCGCGTAGCGTATAGGGATATCGATTGCCAGGGACTTCTTCATGACGCTTTTCCTGTGGGTGAAGGTATCGAAGCTGTCTTTTCCATGATAGCCTCCCATTCCGCTGCTGCCCACTCCGCCAAAGGGCATGTATGAGGTTGCCAGATGCACCACTGTGTCGTTGATACAGCCTCCGCCGTAGGAAATGTATTTTAAAACTTTGGCTTCGCGTTTTTTATCCTTTGTAAAATAGTAAAGCGCCAAGGGCCTTGGCCTTGCGTTGATCATTTGGACGGCTTCTTTCAGGTCATAAAAGGCCAGCACAGGAAGCAGCGGGCCGAAGATTTCTTCCTGCATGACCGGGTTTTCCCAGGTTACCTGGTCTAAGACTGTGGGGGCAATCTTCTGGGATACCCGGTCGCTTTCCCCGCCGGCCGCAATATGCGCCCCTTCCATCAGTCCTATAACGCGGTCAAAATGCTTCTCATTAATCATCTTCGGATACTCTTCATTACTCAGGACATCTTTCCCATACATCTTCCGGATTGTTTTTATAATCTGCTTGATCAGCTTATCCTTCACGCTTTTCTGCACAAGAATATAATCCGGCGCCACGCAGGTCTGGCCGGAATTTAAAAATTTCCCCCAGACGATCCGTTTTGCCGCCAGTTTCAAATCCGCCGTTTCGTCTACAATGCAGGGACTTTTCCCTCCAAGCTCCAAACTGACCGGCGTAAGGTGCGCCGCCGCTTTCTCCATCACATATTTTCCTACCGTTACGCTTCCCGTAAAGAAAATATAGTCAAATTTCTCATCCAAAAGCGCCTGATTCGCTTCCCTGCCGCCTTCTACTACAAAGATGTACTCAGCCGGAAACAACTCTCTTACCATCTTCGCTATCACGCGGGTCGTATTCGGCGAATATGCCGACGGCTTAACCACCGCGCAGTTTCCCGCGCAGACAGCCCCTACAAGGGGCGCGACCGTCAACTGGAACGGATAATTCCACGGCGACATAATAAGGACGACGCCGTAAGGCTCCGGATAGATAAAAGATCTTGACGGGAACTGGGTAATCGGCGTCTTCACGCGTTTTGGAGCAGCCCATTTGCGTAAATGCTTTAAGGTGTATTGGATTTCTTCTTTTACAATGCCGATCTCTGTTGCGTAAGCCTCAAAAGGAGACTTGTTCAGATCCCGATACAGCGCGTCCATGATCTCCCGTTCGTGTTCGCAGATCCACAAATGCAGGTTCTTAAGCTGCCGGATCCTAAAATCCACGTCCTTACATTCCCCTTTGCTGAAATATGCCCGCTGGGCATGCAGCATGTCCTTATACTCTGCCATAGCCTTTCTCTCCCTATACTCTATTAGAATTCGTTATTCATGTACTGTTCCCAGGTAACTTCCTTTGCATCTGCCGGAAGGCCTTCGATTGTCCCGCACTCTTCCCCTGTCAGATAATCCGTAGTCAGTTCGCTGTAATCTACCTGCCAGTTTCTAATTTCCTCTATAACATACTCCATGGTAAAGCCGTTTATTTCCATCGCCATCTCCATTTCTTCTTGCTCGCTGGAAGCATACTGGCTTGCGATGGATTTCTCATACCTGTTTATGACGCCCGCCAAATCCTCTAATGCCATATCTGCGTAATTCCCTGTTTCTACAATCTTCTGACTGCGCATCAGTTTATGATCGCTGCTGGACAGATAAAAGGTCTCCCTCTTTGTTACCGGTTCCTCCGCCAAGCCGTCCGCCTCTGCATTAGCCATAGACACATACAGGTCAACCGCTTCTGACATTCCTTCTAGCAATTCAAGATGTTTTTCGGTCCATCCATGCCGCTCCATCAATTCTTCCTTCGTAAGTTCTCCGCCGGCCTTCGCTTTCTTCTCGTATTCCACCGTGAACTTCTCCGTACTGATCCCGTCAATCTCTTCTTCGCCCTCCTGCGTCACTGAAATGCTGACAATTTCCGTATTTTCATCCTCCTCAAACAGTTCTCCGCCGAAACGTCCGACATAATCATCATAGGTCGTTTGGCTCTCGTCGCCGGATTCCAGCAATATTTTTAAAGAAACCATGTCGGGACTTTTGGGAGAATGCGCTTCTTTATACAGATAGTAATTTTCCCCCTCTTTTGTCAGAAATTCCGTATCCTTCAATTCTTCTTGTCCGTCGCTCACATAATACTCCTCTGTCTTTACCTGCTGGTTAGCAGTATCGATCCTATTCTCTGTCCGGTTGGAATTTCTGCTTTCAATATAGCCGCGGATCTCCTCTGCCTGATGGGCTTTCCAGGCTTCCTTAATCTGATTTAAGTACTCTTCTCCTTCTATAGCCCCCTCATCCTGAGACTGCTCCTCTTTGACAGAGCCTTCTTGCGAATCCTCCTTGTCTTTCTTTTCTCCGCATCCTATTGCGCAAACCATTGTCAAACACAGCAGCGCCGCCAGCGCTTTCCTTCTTTTCTTCATTTTTCTTCTCCTTCATTTACCATTTGTTTTGTTACTTTGCTGGATCATTCCCAAAAGTAAGCCTTACCGCCGTCTGCATCTCGTATATGTCTATTCTGATCTCGCAGTTCGTCTTCTTTCAAAAAGATATGCCGGCGTACAATGCACATCACACTGTACACCGGCATCACCGATAGTATAACACAAATCGAGACTGATTACGATAATTAAACTGTAAGAAACACTGTCTGTTTCCATTATACGGCAAGGAACCTTAGCCGCAGAATACGTATTTGTTAAGCCGCCGGAACGCTTCTTTTACCCGCTCGGCAGGCAGCGCCAGATTCATGCGGATATGACACGGGCCGCCAAACATCCGCCCATCCTGCCAAAGCACTCCCGCTTCACAGCCTGCCGTCTGTACCTCGTCAATACTTCTGCCGTGTTTCTCACACCATTTTGTACAATCCAGAAACAGCATATACGTTCCCTCCGGCTCCGAAACCTCCACGCCGTCAAAATGCTCCCTGATATACTCGCAGGCAAAGCTTACATTTTCGGAAATCACCTGGCACAATTCATCCACCCACCGATATCCTTCCGTACAGTAAGCGCCAATCAGCGCATGCATGGATAATACGTTCATATTATTGTAATGCGACAGGGACGCTTCCTTGTCCATCCTGTCCCGAAGCTTCTCGTTGTAAATGATATGATAGCTTCCCACCAGCCCCGCCAGATTAAAGGTCTTAGAAGGCGCGTACAGCGCTATCGTCCGGTTCCTGGCATCCGGGCTGACCGACTGGGTAGGAATGTGCCGGTTGCCCCGCAAGATAATATCCGACCAGATTTCATCCGAAATCACCGTCACGTCATACTTTTCAAACAATTCCATCGCTGTCTCAATCTCTTCCCGCTCCCACACGCGCCCACAGGGATTGTGAGGCGAGCAGAAGATGGCTGTATGAATCTTTTCTGTTACGATCCGGCGTTCCATGTCCGCATAATCCATCCGCCATACGCCCTTCTCATCCCGAAACAGCGGCGAATGAACCATATGATATCCATTATTGCCCAAAACCTTTGTGAAGCCCGTATAAGTAGGCGCATGAACCAGAACCTTATCTCCCTTGGAACAGCATATATTGAGCGCGCTGACCACTCCGCCCAGCACGCCATTTTCATAACCGATGCACCCGCGGGACAGCCCCTTCACCCCATGCCTGGTTTCCTGCCACCGGATAATGGAATCGTAATATGCGTCAGACGGAAGGAAATACCCGAAAGCCGGATGGTTAAGTCTCTGACTGACCGCTTCCTGAACGGCGGGAAATACCGGAAAATTCATGTCCGCAACCCACATGGGAATGGCCGACATGCCCTCTTTATACTTAACCGGTTTTCCCAGCGCGCCCTCGGGCGCGTCCAGCGCAAGCGCATCATGCCCTTTGCGCTCTATTATTGAAGTAAAATCATATTTCATAATACCTGCTCTCCTTTATAACAAATACCCCCAAACAAACTCTTTGAGGGTATCCGGCTTCATTCTTGTTATGGGTCTTTTCCCGACGAATAAACTCCCGCCGCGTATCTGCTTAAGTATGTTCAGCCGCGCTTATTTTCCCTCATAGCGGATCACGCTGTCTACCGCATACTTTGCAAGCTTCTCCCTGCCTTTCAGCCCTGCAAGCTCCATCAGGAATACAATCTTTACCACTTCGCCGCCGAGCTGCTCCACCAGTTTTACCGCAGCTTCAATGGTTCCGCCTGTAGCGATCAGGTCGTCAATCAGCACTACTTTCTGCCCCGGCTTTACCGCGTCTTTATGCATCTCGATAACCGCGCTGCCATATTCCAGCTCGTATTCCATCGATACGGTCTCTCTGGGAAGTTTTCCTTTCTTACGCACCAGGACAAACGGCTTATGGAGATTATAGGCTACCGGCATGCCAAAGATAAAGCCTCTGGACTCTGTACCTGCAATCACGTCAAACTCAACGCCCTCCAGCCGTTTCTGAATCTCGTCAATAGCCAGATGAAGGCCGTCCGCATCCTGCAGAACACTTGTTACATCCCGGAAAATAATTCCTTCTTCCGGAAAATCCGGAATACTCACTACATATTCTTCTATACTTTTCATTTGTACCCACTCCTTCTAATCGTACTCTGCGTCTTAGTATACCACAGATTCCTTTAAATAGCCATCCTTACAAAACGCTGTCTGCAAGATATCTTGCTACATGTATACCGCTTGCCGACGCATGGGATAAGGAATGGGTCACCCCGCTGCAATCCCCGATTACAAAGAGTCCCTTATGCCTGGTCTCCAAATTCCCGTTGATTTCTACTTCCATATTATAGAACTTTACTTCCACGCCATAGAGCAGCGTATCGTCATTGGCCGTTCCCGGCGCAATTTTATCCAGCGCATAGATCATCTCAATGATGCCGTCCAGAATCCGCTTCGGCATCACCAGGCTTAAATCCCCCGGCGTGGCTGCCAGTGTGGGCGTTACATAGCTCTCCTCAATCCTTGCCGGAGTACTCCTCCTTCCCCGGATTAAATCGCCGAACCGCTGTACCATCACGCCCCCGCCCAGCATATTCGACAATCTTGCGATGCTTTCGCCGTAACCGTTGCTGTCCTTAAAAGGTTCCGAGAAATGCTTAGAAACCAGCAGCGCGAAATTCGTATTCTCCGTGTGCTGTTTTGGATCTTCATAGCTATGTCCGTTAACCGTAACGATTCCGTTGGTATTCTCATTGACCACGACGCCTCTCGGATTCATACAGAACGTCCTCACCAGATCCTCGAATTTTTCCGTGCGGTATACAATCTTGCTCTCATACAGTTCGTCCGTCAGATGGGCAAATACCTCCGCCGGAAGCTCTACCCTCACGCCGATATCCACGCGGTTAGACTTGGTCGGGATTTCAAGGTCTCTGCACACTCCTTCCATCCATTTGCTGCCGCTTCTGCCTGCCGAAATCACGCAGTACTTACAGGTATACACCCTGTTCTCTGTATAAACCTCGTAACAGTCCCCGTTTCTCCCAACCTTCTCCACCGGAGTCAGAAAATGGAACGCCGCTTTCTCTTTCAGTTCGTTATACAAATTCTCCAAAACGACATAGTTAATGTCCGTTCCCAAATGGCGGACTGACGCATCCAGAAGATGCAGGTCGTTTTGCAGACAGGTCTTTTTAATCTCTGTATTAGCGGTTGAATACAGCTTCGTCCCCTCCCCGCCATGGGAAATATTAATGGAATCTACGTACTCCATCAAAGAAACCGCCTCTTTTTTCCCGATATACTCATGAAGGGTTCCGCCAAACTGATTGGTAATATTGTATTTCCCGTCGGAAAACGCGCCCGCCCCTCCAAATCCATTCATGATTCCACAGCTTTTGCAGCCCACGCAGCTTTTTACTTTCTTTCCGTCAATGGGACATTTTCTTTTCTCCAAGCTGTTTCCGGCCTCAAATACGCCGATCTTCCATTCCGGTTTTAATTTTGCCAGTTCATAAGCCGAAAAAATGCCTCCCGGCCCGGCTCCAATAATTATTACATCATAATCCATACCCATCGTTTTCCCTTCTTTCTCCATTCTATATGATAAGCGTTTTCTAATCCTCTTCGCACCGTTTTCTTCCAAATTAATACCCGGCCGGTTTTCAGCGCGTACCCGCCAATCCTGTTTCGGCCGGTTTGATTAGTATTTCCGCAAAATATCCACCGTATGTCCCGCGGCTCCCATCAAATCCATCCGTTCGCAGGTTGCCAGATGATACGCCAGAAAATATTCAAATTCCTCTTCCTCCAGCGAGTTCAAAAAAGGCCGTATATAATTGGCCGCGCCGTCTGCCGAAATAATCTGTACCCGCCGAAGCCCCGCTTTCTTATTCAGTCTTTCCATATCCTCCAGCCGCACCATGCTGTACAGTTTATTGGCCTTTTCCGTACAGTGAAAAGATGTATCCAGCATCCCTGTCTCAAGAGCCTCCCGGATATGACGCTCCTTAAAGGCGTAGGTTATGACGCTAAACTCATTCATAACATAGGCTGCCAAAAGCACCCCATCCTTTCTCAAAACCCGCTTCGCCTCCGTCAGCGCTTTCAGTTTATCCTCCTCTTTATGAAGATGATACAAAGGTCCAAACAAAAGCGCCATATCAAACGTCTCATCTTCAAACCTCTTTAGACGAAGGGCGTTGCCCTGATACGCCTTCACCAGGCTGCATTTTGCCTTCAGCCTTCCCAGATTATGCCTCACAAGCTCCACTGCCGACACATCGTACCCTTCTTCGGCAAGGGCAATACTGTAACGTCCCGTCCCGGCTCCAATATCCAAAATCTTAATCTGCCCCTTTTCTCTCCCGGACAAAACGGCAATCTCTTCCAGATACCGCCGGATATACCGCATAGAAGTCCGAAACTCCACCTGTCCATGACGGCTGTTCAGCCGCTTATCTTCATTAAATTTATTGTAGTATTCTTCCAAATTTGTCATATCCCTATCCCCACAACTCCCGCATCAATACCCTTACGAAACTTACCGGCGTTTTCCGCAAACCACGCAAAAAAAGTCCCAACAGCCTCTGAGCGCCGTCCGCCGTCCCGCTCTTCACAAAATCTGTCCCTTACGAAAAACAAGTCGGCGGACGGCGCTCGCTCTCCTACGCTTGCACTCCTCATCCATCCATGTTATATTACCAAATAAAGAATCTACAAACCCGGAGGATAAAATCATGTCATACTGTACCGAATGCGGAACCCTGCTGATCAAAAAACACTTAGATAACGAAGGGCAAATCCCTTACTGCGAAACCTGCAATGCGTTCCGTTTCCCCACATTCAACACCGCCGTCAGCGCCATCGTATATTCGCCGGACGCCAGAAAAATTCTTCTAATCAAACAATATGGAAAAGACCGCAACATTCTTGTAGCAGGCTACGTGAACAAAGGCGAATACGCCGAACACGCGCTGGCAAGAGAAATCCGCGAGGAAATCGGCCTGAACATCGTAAGCTGCTGCTTTAACCGCAGCGAATACTATGAAAAAAGCAATACCCTGATGCTGAATTTTGCCTGTCTGGCAGATTCTGCGGATTTAAGCGGCGTTACCCCAGAAGTTGATTATGCCGCATGGTATACCCCAGACGAAGCAAGAGAAGCAATCTACCACGACTGTCTCGCCGAACGGTTCTTGCTCTGCTGGCTTAGCAAGCGGGAATACTATGACGCCGCCCTTGAAACATATCGCTTCCCCGCTCCGCTATAAATCCCGCTTTTCATTGCCGTAACCAGGACGCGTCTTCAAACGGACATCGATAAGAAAGATAACGCGTCCCGGTTAAACCTTACACCCAATCGCAGCTATTTTCGTTCTCCGATTTTTTCGCATTCAGTACGGGCGAAATATCAATTCTGTTAAACGGATAGGCGCTCCACACATTTTCCCAGTTAATCCAGTTCCCGCCGCTGGAAATCTTATTTAATTTCTGCAATACCGACATACTGTCAAAGGAAAACGCTTCAATCCCATTCTTTACATTTCTTCCATACATTAACACATAGAAATCTTTTTTATCCATTGTTTCCAGAACAATCGGATCGTCTTCTTCCTCTTCATTCGTAATCATTCCAAATGCAAGGGTCAATACGCCGATAAGCCTGAAAAAGTCTCCCGCAATCTCCTGCGGCCTGATCCAACGCACTTTCCCGCCTTTTCTTACGCCTATAATCTTCTCTACCCCAAAAGCGCGGCATTCATCGGTTTCTATCATTTCAAACCTGCACCAGTCCGCAAATTTCTGCTTCCTTTCTGTAAAAATAGGAGATAGAAAAGATTTCATATGCTCGTATATTTTCCAGGAATCCCGTATCGCACCGGCCGTTTCTGCTTCGCTGGCCTTACTGGAACCCATATCGATCAGTTTGACGCAGAACGGTTCCAACTCTCCCAATACGGAATACGAATGAGCGGACAGCCTGCTTAATTCCTGATCGATTGTCCCCTGATCAACAATCCAAAGAACATTCCCCGGATTTAAATCTCCATGAATCACATTATGCTCATAAAGCGCAATCACAGTTTTCAAAAATCCTGCAGCCAAGTTCAGCGACGCGTGAATACTGCTTCGGCACATCTCCGACTCTACGGCAAACTTTTTGGCGTTGCTGGGAAAAAACTGTTCTCTTTTCGCCCTCCACTGTCTGACCGTACAGTAAGAAGAGACGCTTTCCATAATAGAATACCATAATTTACACGGATACTCATACTCCCCCGCGTCAAATATAACTGCCGTCACGCCGGCCAGAGCCGTATTTGCATTCTTTCTGGCCTCTTCTCTTGCTTTGGAGGATACGCTCTTTTCATTTTCTTTCGGAAAATATATCTTCACCACCTGCTTCACGCCGAGTATCTTGTGCGTAACGCTGAATGTAATCCCATTGGCTCCGTTTCCCAACGGTTCTTCGTCAAAATAATATTGTGAAAAGCCGTTCTTCCCCTCCGACTCGCCTACCGGTTTGTCTCCATAATATAGTATCCCGTTTCTGACTGTCAGTCTTTCTTCCTGAACGTCAATGTTCCCTTTCAATACCGATCCCTCTGTTTCTTCATTTTATCCAACCGTATTTCTTAACCGCGTCTTCGGCGGCATCCGATTCCATCTTCAAACCGCGTATACGGCGTTTATACATCCACATGAAACCCGCTGGAAGTCACATGCGCCACCTGGCTTCCCAGCTCGTCCGTTACCTCCACCACATAATAGCACATGGATCTTCCGTCCTTCACCTGCTTTGCTTGCGCAATCATCCTTTTCCCTTTTACTCTCCCCAGATACGTAATCTGCGCAGTCTGGGATACCACCGTCTTTCCCTGCCAATTAGAAGCCACCGCAAACGCAAAATCAGCAATTGTAAAGACTGCTCCGCCCATCACGCCTCCAACCGCATTGTAATGGTGTTCGTCCAGCTCCATTGAAATTCTAGCATATCCCTCTTTCACTTCTTCTATGACGGCTCCGTTCTCTGTGGCGTAGCGGTCTTTCTGAAAACGCTCTCTGACTGTTCGTAATATATCCGTATCCATAATCCAACTGCTCCTTCCCGGCATTAGTCCCGCCGCAGTCTGCGGCGCTTCTTCCGCTTCCCTCATTATTTCACATCTGTTCATTCCATGCAAGAGTGATTTATAGCTGTATTCGGATATAAGTAAGTTGTTTCAATAACCGCCGCCATGTCTATTTCTATGATGTCTTCCGTGATGTCCCGCGTTTCCTCCGCACTGGCCGTCTCCCTGACCGGAATCGTTATTCTCCGCGTCGTCCTGTTTTTTTCTTCCATGCCTGTACCTCTGACATGACCTGATATTGTCGCAGATTTCCCCCATAGTCATTCCATGGCAGTCCTCGATGGTAACCGACTCATCGTACTGAGTCAGCTCCTGACAGGCGCGGTACTTTCCAAAAGACATCCCGTGCTGATGCGCCTCCTGTCTGCAGGCTAAATCACTGGTGTATGTGGTTACCTGATACTTCTGCGCCAATGCATCCGCATTGATTTCTTTCAGTATCACGTCCGAATTATCTGAAATCACCGTAAAAACCAGATGAGAATCTTCGGTCAGAAATACCGCATAATCCTCGCTCTTCATCAGCTTATCAATCGCCTGAACATAGGCTAAGTTTCTCAATTTCACATGATCAAGAATATTCTGTCCGTCCGTATTGTAGGCGTCTGCAGACACAACCCTTCCAAACCGGTTAACTCCCAGCTCAATGGAAGGATTCACATCGATACTGATATAGGAAACAGGCCTGGAATAAAACCGGTAGCCTCCTGCTGCCAGGAAAAGAAGCAGACATACCGCAACCGCCGCATACCGCCACATTCTATATGGCCTGGGATAGCTTTTTTGCGTTTTCAGATACTGCAGAGTATGTGCTTTCAGTTCTTCTGACGCCTGGATTTCTTTCATGCTCTCCTGAATCACATTCATGCCCATTCACCTCCCAGTTTCTTTCGCAGCAGCTCTTTTGCTCTCATAAGCCATGTATAGATGGTATTCTCTTTCCGGCCAAGAATCTTCGCAATCTCTACTGCTGAATATTCTTCATAATAATAGAGGTAAATCACATTCCGGTATTTTTCAGGCAATTTAAGCACCGTCTCCAGAACTTCCGAAGACGCGCTTTCCTTTGATTCGCCCTCCACTTCCGCCGCGTCCAGAGGCACCCATTTCCTGCGGGAAAAATATCTCATCTGATCCTTACATGCATTGATCGTTACCCGCGCAAACCAGGCTTTCTCATGCTCGCAACTTGCAAAAGCCTTCTCGTAGAGCAGATATTTCAAATATACGTTCTGGAAAATATCTTCTGTGTCCTGTCTATTCTTCAGATGCACAAAACAGATCCTCCGTACCATATCCGCATAAGATTCCATGACTCTGCTTAAATCCTCGTCGCTTTTCATTTCCCAAAGAACTCCTATCTGTGATGGCGTCCCATGCCATGCCTTTCTGAATGATGGTACCCGTAACCTGCATTTCCCGAATCGCCGTATTCTGAAGTTCCGCCATAATTTCCGGAACCGCCGTTTCCATAATCAAAATTATGATGCGCCCCTCCATGCATAGCTGCATCGTGGCAGTTGTCGCAAATTCCGTCGCAGTCCGCATCGTAATAATTCATACAAAAATGATCCCCCTCGTCGCAGAAACCGTCGTAATTCCTGTCCCTATGGTCTCCGCTATGTTCATGTATATCGCCGTAATCACAATAACCGTCATGATCTTCATCTGTAAAGACGCAAACATTTCCCGCCGGCGCTGCCGAAGGAGCCGCATCTTCTGCCGGAACTGCTTCCCTTTCATTTATTACCGCTTCCTGTGGATTCGCCGTTGTTCTCATAGGAGCCGAAGCTGTTCCGGAAGTGGCAAAAGCTGCCGCGCATACCGGATGATTCTCTAATTTTCCCGCCTTTTTCCAAAAATAGCCCGACGCCAATGTAGTTGTTCCCATTGCCAGCGCCAATACTCCAACTGCTCCAAACATAACAAACTTTTTCATTCTGCCGCCTCCCGTAATTTTAAAATATATTCCATTTCGTATACTATAATATAATACGTCTGCCGACGGAAAATCCTTTCATATTTTACGAATTTTCTAAAGTTCATCGGTGTAAATAAGAATTCCTGCTTTTTATAACGCAGATCGATATCCCTTCGGCTTCTTGCAGATACTTCTGACATTATAGCCTATATTCCGCAAAACACCAAGCCCTTCCGTTCACATTTTCCATCCGCCGCCAAACCGCTTTTAACAGCCATTGACCGGACACGTTTTTCCGAATATAATATAAAAAACTGTTTGTACACTCAGCAAGGAGGATTATTATGGAAAATCTTATTGAACTGACCCACCCTCTGATTCAGCACAAGATATCCAGGCTCAGAGACAAAAATACCGGAACGAATGAATTCCGCAAACTGGTGGAAGAAATCGCCATGCTTATGGGATATGAAGCCTTAAAGGACCTTCCCCTGCACAACATTGAAGTAGAAACGCCCATTGAGACCTGCCAGACTCCGGTCATTGAGGGAAGAACTCTGGCAATCGTCCCCATCCTGCGGGCCGGCCTTGGCATGGTGAACGGCATGCTGGCGCTGGTTCCTTCCGCAAAAGTCGGGCATATCGGTCTTTATCGGGATGAACAGACACACGAACCCCATGAATATTACTGTAAGCTGCCGGATCCCATTGACGAACGGCTGATCATCGTCACCGACCCCATGCTGGCCACCGGAGGCTCCGCCGTCGCCGCCGTGAACTTTATCAAACAGCACGGCGGAAAGCACATCAAATTTATGTCCATTATTGCCGCGCCGGAAGGCGTACAGCAGCTTCTTAAGGTTCATCCTGATATACAGCTCTACGTGGGCCATATCGACCGGGAGTTAAACGCAGCCGCTTACATCTGTCCCGGACTGGGCGACGCCGGAGACCGTATTTTCGGAACAAAATAATCTTCCTGACGGTGAAATCCATCCCCGCAGGCCACCAAATATAACAAGGAGATTCTCATGAAACTGATATTTTTAGATACAAAAACGATTGGAGACGATATTGACCTATCCGGCTTCGACGCCTTGGGGGAAGTAATGAAATACCCCTTTTCCACCTCGGCGGACGTGCCGGAGCGCGCGAAAGACGCAGACGTATTGATTGTAAATAAGGTACAGGTAAACGAGCAGACCATCGGCCAGGCAAAAAACCTGAAGCTGGTATGCGTAACCGCCACCGGAACCAATAACCTGGACAAGGCTTATTTAGAGAAACGAGGGATCCTATGGCGCAATGTGGCAGGGTATTCTACAGAGTCTGTGGCGCAGCACACGTTTGCCATGCTGTTCTACCTGCTTGAAAAACTTCGGTATTACGACGACTATGTCAAAGAAGACCGCTATATGAACGATACGGTTTTCACACATTTTGCAGAACACTTCTATGAACTGAAAGGCAAAACCTGGGGAATTATCGGACTGGGCAATATCGGACGGCGGGTAGCAGACATCGCAAAAGCTTTTGGTGCGGATGTGATTTATACCTCCCCTTCCGGCAGCGCGCCGCAGGAAGGATACCGTCAGGTAAGCATGGACGCTCTGCTTGCCGCGTCAGACATCATCTCTGTTCACGCTCCGTTAAATGAATATACGGAAGGCCTGATTGATATGAACTGCCTGAAAAAGATGAAAAAGAACTGTATTTTCCTGAACCTGGGCCGCGGCCCCATCGTCATAGAGTCCGATCTTGCCGACGCGTTAGATCAGGGCGTCATAGCCGCCGCCGGACTGGACGTACTATGCGACGAACCGATGAGCGAGAACAATCCGCTGCGCAGGATCGGGAACAGCAAAAAACTCCTGATCACCCCTCACATCGCATGGGCAAGCGTGGAGGCCCGTACAAGGCTGATGAACATCGTTCTTAGTCAGATTCAGGAGTTTTTTGACGGAACTGCCGCAAAATAACGGTTATATCCGCTTATTTTTCGCCAAGCTTACCCGAATTGCCCGGGGCAGCCGGGACAGAAAGCTTAAGACGGTTCCGGTAAAAAGAGCAAAATCCCCAAGATTATAAGTAATCGCCGAAAGCTTTGGCCATTTCGTCCGGAAACCAATGTAGTCTATCACTCTGCCTCTCACAAAACGGTCAAAGATATTGCTGAAAGCTCCGCCGGTAAACAGCATCATACCCGCCTTTTCCAGATAGCGGCCCGGCCTGCAGAGTAAGATACCGTCGTACAGGAGCGTTGCCGCGCCCAGCGCCGCCGATATCCGTTTTAGGATATCGGGTCTGCGCTCCATAAGGTTCAGCATCGCTCCCTTGTTATACACTTTCCGAAGCAGCACCCTGCCTCCTGCCAGCTCCCTTTCTTCTCCCGGCCAAAGCAGTTCTTCCATTCCCTGCTTTAGAATTACATCCAGTCCAAATACAAAAACCGCCGTCCCCAAGAATACCAGAAGCATGGTTTACGCCTCTCCTTTAATCTTTGCGATCTCCGCCTTAAGCTCCCCGACTTGCACGTCCCGTTTGTCGATCGCCTCGCAAAGCACAGACACGTCGCCGTCAACCACTTCGCCTTTTTGATATCTCTCGTAAACCAATTTTCCGATATCAATATAATCTCTCTCATTTCCTCTGTTCAGGGAACGGATATCGCTTTTCATCTTTTGAATCTCAAGCGTATCTTCCGTCTTTTTCCCAATCTCTGCCGCCGCATCCGATAACTTCTTTCCTAAATCTTCAAAAAAATCTGACATACTTTTTCTCCTTTTCTCCTACAGTTCTCTGATTGTCCTAAGGGTTTCATATAAATTCAGCGTCCCATACCCCCATTCCCGGTTTGGATATTCCAAATCCGGCCGCCTCACGGCGCCCAGGATAAACAGCCCCTTAAGCTGCATCGTATTATACCCTAGAAAACGGGAATTCTGCTGCAGCAGCCATTCCGCCAAAAGCGCGCTGGCTCCCGCCGTAACCGCCGCCGCGGCGCTGGAACCGGTTCTGCTTGCGAATCTTCCGCCGGGAAGCGCGCCTGTCACATCCACGCCCGGCGCCGCAAAATCCGGTTTAACCGCCTCATGTCTAGTATATCCCCTCCCCGAATTAATATCAATACTATTCTCTTTCCCATTATAATGGGAAACCGTAATCACCGACTCCGCTGCCGATGGTTCCGTAAGCGTCGTATTGGGATTTGATTTCAGGAAAATAACCTCCCCCGTCATAAATTCCTTGATCGGAAGCCAGATGTGGAACGTCCCTCCCGTCTGCCTGAGCGGCTCCACAATAATTTTCCAGATCCCCGGCACCGGTTCTCTAAAACGCATAAAAATAAGCTGGGAACTGCTGAATCTGGTTACAATCTGATTGTCTACAAACGCTTCGGTTCTCTCAAATACAAACCGGAATGAAAACGCCCTTCCCTGCCGAACCGAAAGCTGGGGCAGCACTTCCCCGGAAGGAGACACAACCGAAACCGATATCAGATTCGGAACATCCGTCCATATTTCCAGGGAAAATGCTTTCACGCCGTCGCCTACCTGGACTTCCACATTTCTCTGGCTTTCCTCTCCGTCAAGCTGCCCCTGGTAATGGTGGCGCTGGTTCGCTTCGTTCCCGGTTCCCGTTACGACAATCCGGTTGCTGGTATTCGCGCTTACCTGCAGCATAACCGCCAGCGCGCTGGAACCGGTATGCCCTCCGAAATTGGTTCCCAACGCCACGCACAGCACCAACGGCATCCCATAGCTGTCGGCCAGCTTCTTTAAGTAACCGACGCCCAGCATGATATCATTTTCCTGATAACATTTGGTCTCATATGAAATTCCGTAAAATTCGCGAATATATTTTTTCGCCGGCTTCAGCTTAACCATGGCTATCGTTGATTCCGGCGCCGCCCCTAAAAATCTGTTTTCTTCATTGCCGCTTCCGCATGCAATGCTGGCAAGATAGGTTCCGTGTCCCTCGGCATCCTCTGTAGGCACAAGTTCTTTCGGCGTTTCCGATTTCAGCGCCGCGTTAATCTCCTCCTCCGTATACGCGCTGCCGTAGCCAAATCCTTCCGGCAGGTTCCCCGTCTGTATCGTCTGATCCCAGATGCCGGCGATCCTGGTAGTCCCGTCCAAGTTGCGGAATACATCGATTGTATAATCAATGCCTGTATCGATAAAGCCTACCATGATTCCTTCTCCCATAAGCTCTAAGGAAGGATAATACTGCACCTGGCTGACCCCCGCGGCATTCATCGCATCCATATCTTCCAACGCATAGCATTTGGGGATGGAATTATATACATATTTCTGATAATTGATCGGACACACCAGCGACCGCTCCAGGTAAACCATCTCAAACCCTTCTCCCGCGTTCTGATAGCACGGTTCTTCCGGCGGCAGCGGAAGCTTTGCCTTTCCTCCCCCTTCCGATATGATAAAATCCCAGTAATCTTCCGATAATATCTGTTTCCTGCAGGTTTCCGCATCCATATAAAAACACCTCATATACTTTCTTTTCAGTATATGAAGTGTTTTTTTCTTCATGCAACAATTCCGAAAGGAGAATCCGTATACGCTTTCAAACTTTATCCTTCTAATCTGACCGGCTCCTGCCCCCTCAGCATGATCAGCGGACCTCCGGTGCCTTCGATATATTCCCTCGTGATTGTTACCTGGCCGATACTCTCGTCTTTTGGAATCTCATACATGATATCCAGCATAAATTCCTCAATAATGGCCCGCAGAGCCCTGGCTCCCGTCTTCTTCTTAGTCGCTTTCTCAGCGATGGCGCGAAGGGAATCGTCGTTGAATTCCAGCTTCACCTCGTCTAAGGCCAAAAGCTTCTGATACTGTTTCAAAATCGCATTCTTCGGCTCCCGCAAAATCTTTACCAGCATATCCTCATCCAGCCCCTGCAGTGCGAAAATAATCGGAAGCCGCCCCAAAAACTCAGGAATCATCCCGAAATTGCGCAGGTCTTCAATCGTCACCTTTTCTAGAATTCTCTGATCCTTATCATATTTATCCTTTAGCTCCGCGTTGAAGCCAATTGTAGCCTGTTTTGTCAGGCGTTCTTTAATAATTTTATCCAAATCCGGAAATGCGCCTCCGCAGATGAAGAGGATATTTTTTGTATTCACCGTAGTAAGCGGAACCATGGCGTTCTTACTGTTGGCTCCCACGGGGACCTCAACCTCGCTGCCCTCTAAGAGCTTCAGCATTCCCTGCTGCACCGATTCGCCGCTCACATCCCTCTGATTCGTATTCTTTTTCTTGGCGATCTTATCAATCTCGTCGATGAAAATGATCCCTCTCTCCGCCTTTTCCACATCATTATCCGCCGCCGCAAGGAGCTTCGATACCACGCTCTCAATATCGTCGCCGATATAGCCGGCCTCTGTCAGCGACGTTGCGTCCGTGATGGCAAGCGGCACATCCAAAAGCCTTGCCAGCGTCTTTACCAGATACGTCTTGCCGCAGCCGGTTGGCCCGAGCATCAGCATATTAGACTTCTCAATCTCGATATCGTCCATCGTATCGGTAGCCACACGCTTATAGTGATTGTAGACCGCCACAGACATTGCTTTCTTAGCATGCTCCTGCCCCACCACAAAATCGTCTAATTTTGCCTTAATCTTATGGGGAGCCGGAATATCCTTAATGTCTAAAACCGGCGTCTTCCCTTCCGATTCCTTTTTCTTTTTCAGCTTCTGCTTTTTCGGCACGGTTTTTTCCATATCGTTTATGCTGAATATCTGCATGCCCGGAATATTCATAAGCTGGCTGTAATCAAACTGTCCGTTGGACATAATATCAAAACTCTTCTGCATACAATCCTGGCAGACGCAGATATTATTCGGAAGATCCATCATCTTGCCGGCCACGCTCTCCGGCCTCCGGCACATAAAGCACACCTTCTCATACTCGTCTTCCCTGTCGCCGTCTTCTACCGCGACCTGGCCGTCCTCTACCTTTTCAACCTCTGTCTCATTTACATGATCTTTTTCTGACATGACGCATCCTTCTCCCTTATATATAAAAGATTATTCCTTTCAGCCTTCTCGCAGACCCGAGAAGCTGTAAACAATATCCGTCCTAAAAAACTACCTTATTGTATCAGGGCGAGAAATTCCTCCTCTGATATAATCGGAATCCCCAATTCCTTCGCCTTCTTATTTTTAGAAGAGGAGGACTCCGCGTTATTATTAATCAAATAATCCGTCTTAGAAGTAACAGAGCCGGTTACCTTGCCGCCTTTCGCCTCGATCAATGCTTTCACCTCGCTGCGGTTGCTAAAATGATGAACGCTTCCGGTAATTACAAAATTCTTCCCTTCCAGAATCTGCGGCTCCGAAACGCCCTCCGCTTCCGGAAGAGATACTTCGGCAAGCAGCCTCTGATACAGTTCTCTATGAACTTCATCCGAAAAATAATCGACGTAATTCCCGGCAATTACCTCTCCCACGCCGTCAATCGCATCCAACTCTTCCATCGTGAGATTCATCAGTTTCTCCGTATCATAACCAATCTGCTTACAGATCAGCTTCGCGTTGGCCAAACCGATATTGGCGATCCCAAGGCCATAAAGCAGCCTGGGAAGCGTAGTCTCCCTTGCTTTTTCGATACTTCCCATCAAATTCTGATAGGACTTCTCTCCAAATCCTTCCATAGACTGGATTTCTTCGCTATACCGGTCCAGATGGAACAAATCCGCCACGTCATGAATAAATCCCCTTGCAATCAACTTCTCCAGCGTCGCCTCCGATAAACCGTCTATATTCAGCGCATCCCTGCCGACAAACAACGCATAGGACTTGATCTGCTTCGCCTGGCAGGACGGATTCGTGCAATACAGCGCTTTCGCGTTGCTAACCTTGCGGATCTCGGTAGGCTCCCCGCACACCGGACAGGCTGCCGGAATGTCCTTCACTCCGCTTTCTGTCAGATTGCGGGCAATCTGCGGAATAATCATGTTTGCCTTGTAAACCTCAATCTCGTCCCCGATTCCAAGCTTTAGTTCTTCCATAATGCTAATATTATGAACACTGGCCCGGCTAACCGTTGTTCCCTCAAGTTCTACCGGCTCAAAGATAGCTACCGGATTAATAAGTCCCGTTCTGGAGGGACTCCACTCAATTTCCTTTAACGTGGTCCTGCTGGTTTCATCCGCCCATTTAAACGCGACCGAATCCTTTGGGAACTTAGATGTGCGTCCAAGAGACTGACCGTACGCTATATCATCATATACTATCACAAGTCCGTCGGATGGAAAATCATTTGACGCTATTTTTTCTGAAAATTTAATAACTTCCTCTTCGATGGTCTCCCGGTCCGCCATATGATGCTCCACCACCTCAAACCCCTGCGCCGCAAGCCAGTCAAGCTGATACGCCCTGGAATTGTGGAAATCCACATCCTCTGCCCTGACCAATGAAAACCCGTAGAACCGCACGTTCCGTTTTGCGGTAATCTCATTGTTTAATTGCCTTACCGAACCGCTGCACAGGTTTCTTGGATTCTTATACTTTGCGTCCACCTCCGCGATCTCCGCGTTAATCTTCTCAAAATCTTTATATCCGATTACTGCTTCCCCCCGAAGGATCAGCTCTTTCTGATAGGGAATCTGCAGGGGAATATTCTGAAACACCCTGGCATTATTGGTGATGACCTCCCCCACTTCTCCGGTACCCCTGGTCACTGCTTTAAACAGCGCGCCGTCCCGGTAGGTCAGCACGATAGTCAGTCCGTCCAGCTTCCAGGAAACCACCACCTTCTGGCTGCCTGCGAATTCTTTTAATTCTTCCGTCTCTTTTGTCTTATCCAGTGAAAGCATGGCGCTCTCATGCCGCTCTTTCGGCAGCTCGCTCAAAACCTCGTACCCCACGTTCACCGTAGGGCTTGCAGCCAGCGTCACTCCCAGCTCCCGCTCCAGGCTCTGAAGTTCATCATAAAGCGCGTCGTACTGATAATCGCTCATCATCTCTTCTGCGTCCTGATAATAGGCCTTTCCCGCCCGGTTCAGAAGCTCCACAAGCTCCTGCATTCTGCTCATTCTGTCATCTTTATTCATAGTTACCCTTTCTAGCCTCTGTCTTTTTCATACAAAATAGTATATCACAAAAAGCCAAGGAATTACACACCCTGGCTTTCCTTTTTCTATTTGCAGAAATAAACGGGTTACAGTTCATAGGTCATTTGGTAAACAGCGGGGTGGATCAGAAGCATGTCTCTAAGCAGACAATTCAGGAGTGCTTTTAATGGAATCGAAATAGCAGCTTATGCAGACTTAGACACGAAGGCTTTCCTGAGCGGCTTAGTCTGCGTTAGCTGATCGTTCAATGGAATGTTACTCCGTCTGCTTAGAGACATGCTTCTGATTCAGCCCGCGTCCGGCAGGTGATGTGTGAACAGTAACATACACAGGGATATCGGAACTGTACAGATCTGTTTACCGAAACTTACACACTGCCGTCGTCCCTTCTTCCTTCCCGGAATGGTAATACAGCTTCCACCCATGTACCATCGCGATCTCCCCCAGGCAAGTTCAAGAAGACGTTCTCTAGAAAGAGCGATGTTTTTATTTAACAGGAGAGTTTTAAAAAGCATATATTCCCGGTTTGTAAGCTCAACGGGCAGCCCCGACCTTTTCACAACGCCTCCGGCCAGGTCTATCTCAAGATCCCGGATGCGGTATACGAGCTGCTCTTTGTGGAAACGCCGCAGCACTACCTGAATTCTCGCCAGCAGTTCTTCCATGGCAAAGGGCTTTACAATATAGTCCTCCGCCCCGCCTTTCAATCCCCTGATACGGTCAGGAATCTCATCTTTCTCCGTCACGCAGATCACCGGAATCTCCGCATAGTCTTCCAGGCAGCGTTTCATCAAAGAAAATCCATCCATATCCGGCAGACCAATATCCATCAGAATCAAATCAACTTTCTCTTTATCAAGCACAGACAGGGCTTCCCGGCCTGTATAAGCCGTAAGCCCTTCATGTCCCGTCATAGACAGGGTTCTTCGGATCAGTTCGCTGATTATTCTGTCATCCTCTACAATCAATACATCTGCCACGCTTCTTACCCCTTCGGATGATCGGAGACCTCATACGCTTCCTCTCCAATCTCTATTAGCTGTTCGATCGTCAGTTCTGAGACGGTCGTCTCGTGGGGGTTCACGCCAAACTCCCTGCATTTGCCCTCTATAACCGCTTTTCCTTCCCCAAACGCATAGATCTCACAGATATAAATTTCCAGGGAATTTATTCCACCCCCTTCTTCATTCTCTGCATGTTGAGCAAGCAGCGGAAGGTTCCCCATTTCTTTGATAATCCATAAAGCCTCTTCATAATTACGCATTTCCCGGGTCAAATCTTTTGCGTATACCGTGTCGGAATCAAGGCCGTATTTCTCACATACCTTTTTTACAATCTCTTCGTCTGCAACAACGTCCTGATACAGTTTTTCTCCATATATACGATCCATTATTTCTTCATAGCTGCCAGGAGTCTCGTCTGTCTCTTCCCTTTCTACGGCGTCTTTCTCATTCGCCATCTCTTTCTAGAATCTGTACATTCCAGCGTTTGGCGCAATTCCTTTAATTCTTCTTCCGTAAGCTTACGATAAGCTCCTGTCTTTAAATTTCCCAGTTCAATATTCATAATCCGCACCCGCTTTAGTTCTGTTACTTCATATCCAAAGACCTGGCACATCCGCCGGATCTGACGGTTCAGTCCCTGTGTCAGAATGATACGGAATTTATATTTGCCGACTTTTTCCACCTCGCAGGGTCTTGTTACCTCATCCAATCCCTTTTCCCGGTCTACAATGTGTACGCCCTCCGCCATTCCTTTCAGGAATTCCTCTGTAACCGGCTTATGGACCGTTACTTTATATTCCTTTTCATGAAAATTCCGGGCGCGCATAATCTGATTGATCAAGTCTCCGTCGTTGGTCATCAAAAGCAGCCCTTCCGAATCCTTATCAAGTCTCCCTGCATAGGTAATGCGAACCGGATATTTTAAAAAACGGATGATATTATGTTTGACTCGCATATCCTCCGTACAGACAATACCGACCGGCTTATTTACTGCAAGCGCCACTCTCTCACGCCTGCCTCCAACCGCTTTCTTTCCTACCGTTACTTTCTGTCCCGGCAGAACTTTTCCGCCGCAAACTGCCTGTACGCCGTCAATATACACCTTCCCCGCTTCAATCAGCCGGTCTGCTTCCCTGCGGGAGCAAATTCCCGCATCGCTTAAATACTTATTCAAACGAACCGGCTTCTTCTCCGTATTTTTATATTCTTCTGTAATCGCTTTTTTTATATTCCGTTTCGGCATCTGTTTCTCCTGTTCTATCATCCTCTGGCGGACAATGCCTCTAATACTCCGCCTGCCCGGCATATCCGGCAGACACGCCAGCGCCGCATAAAAATCCCCTGTAAACTATAATCAGTATAATATTTTCTATATGCAAAGTCAATTTAACGCTTTTCTTTTTGGGTGACATATGCTATACTGGTTACGATTCAAAGATACTTTCAAACAGTAACCATACCCTCAGTGGTCTACCATCGATCGATAAAAGGACGGAATATTTTATGATCAGCTTCACCCTGGACACAAAAAAATGCATGGCAGAACTTCTCCTTCGGGAAACCTTTGACAATTTCCTCTTTATTGAAGGAGAAATCACCACATTTAATAAATTTTCAATCGACGGATACATCCATAAAGAATTTTACAAAACAGACGAATCCCAGGCGCCTGCGGAAGACTCCCACAGCGCCTGGCATATGTTGCGGGAATTCTGTTTCTTGTTGATAAAAGGCAAGCGGACGCCTTTAAACTTCCGGTTTATTTTTTCCCTGGCAAAGGATGAAATCCGCGCCCTGATTGCGGAAAAGCAGTTAGACTTCCAACCGGATACCGTGCAGGGACTCTATCTGAATTTCAGGTATGACGGCGCTTTACTTACCTGTACCAGCGGAACGTCGCTGAACACATTTACGATGGACAAATCTTTGGAGCATGCATTCGACCAATGGATCGGGGAATTTTTTTCCGCTCACGGCATTAACTGGAACTTACAGTAAAGATCGACACGGGGCTATCGGGAAAAATACGCTTTTCCGATAACCCCGTAATCAGGCAGTTATAAATTTTAGTACAGTTTTCGATAGATTTCTTCCCCAATTTGATATTCCTCTGCGAATTCCTTCGCGCTGTCAAACTTCTGCACCTAGTTTCTGTTGAAATAATTTCGTATCACTCTCCTGCGTCCTGCCAGCGACTGATCTCTGTCAATGTTTTTTTCGCCTGTAAATACCGGCACGCTGTACAGTTCCTTGCCTCAGCTTTCACTTCTTCCTTTTCCTGCTCTGTAAGATCCCCTTTCACATCAACAATATAATAAAAGTCCAACTGGTTCCTTTCTGTTTTTGACCAATCGAAATCCGCCTCAATTACGACCTTATCGTAGTTTAATCCCCGTTCCTGCAAAATTCTCTGTATCGTCATATTCATACAGGCCGCAAAAGACGAGGTCAGTATATCTCCCGGCCGCTGAAACTTGTCCCGACCGCCGGATTCTGCCGGAACATCTGCATAGCTTAGATGCGTCCCGTCCGACAGTTCAATTACATAATTTTCTCCTGTGCTTGTGGAAGTAATCATCATTCACCCACTCTTTCCCGTTATTTTTCTATTTCCCCTATAATCCGAATCCCTTTCCGGACATTCTTCCTGCTGTCCGACTCGGTTTCTTTCTCCCGTTCCTGCCCCTTCGTTATTCCCCGTCTCTCCACATCACCGGCAGGTTCTGCACCGGCATCCTCACCGGTTCCGGATAATCCTTCCCGTACAGTTCCAGCTCCACCTTCTTTATCACCTGCGGCTCTATCGGCGTATTCACTTCAACTCCTTCAATCGGGAAGTTCTCTACCGGCAGAGTCTTAACTTTCTCCAGACGCCAGATCTCGTCCATCCCCTCTAATACTTTTCCAAACACAGGGTATATGCCCTTATGCTCCGGGCAGTCTCTCAGCGGAAAGAAAAATTCCCCGCCTGCAAGCCCGTCTTTGCCGTAACCGCCCATGCAGACGCAGCCCGGATGGGAATCCAGGGGCGCCGCCTCCGGACTCAGGCTGAATTCATTTGGGATCAGATACTGCGCGTCTTTCTTTCCGAATCCCGTAAAGCTGATATCCACCCAGTTCCCCGGAACAATCCTTTGAATTGCATGTCCGTCCATCAATCCGGCAGACGCGATGTGGATAAAACTGTTTACGGTATTCGGCGCCGATTCCGGAAGCAGTTCGATTACGATTTTCTTTCCGTTTTCCATATAAATTGTTGCGATAGGATTCATCCTGTTCTCCTTATTCTCCATGTATAACCTCCAGTGTCTTTGGGTAATGATTTAATACTTCGGCTCCCTCTTTTGTTACCAGAACCAGATCCTCAATACGCACTCCCGTCTCTCCCGCCAGATAGACGCCAGGCTCAATGGAAAAGATCATTCCAGGCTCCGCCGCTTTCGTATTCGCAAGGGAAACATCCCCGAATTCATGCTCCGACATGCCGATAAAGTGTCCCAGGCGATGATTAAAGTATTTCCCGTACCCGGCCTCTGAAATAATATCCCTTGCGGTCCGGTCCAGCTCGCACAAAGGTACCCCCGGTTTAATCTTCGCGATAGCCGCCTCGTTCGCCCGTCGTACCAGTTCATAAATCTCTCTGTTTTTATCCGCCGCTTCCTTATAGTAAAAAGTCCGCGTCATATCCGAACAGTAACCGTCCTTAACGCACCCCACGTCAAAAAGCACCGCGTCGCCTGCGCGAAGAACCGTAGCGTCCGGCATATGATGAGGATCCGCAGCATTCGCCCCAAAGGATACGATGGGTGGAAAGGAAAAGTCCTCGGCGCCCAGCTCCTGATAAATTCCTAAGAGCTGATCTGCAATCTCTTTCTCGGTAATTCCTTCCTTTACCAGCCCGCGCAGCCGTTTGATCGCCTGGTCATTGATCCGGGATGCCGCGCGCATCTTTTCCTGCTCCTCTGCATCCTTGACGCCTCTGGTTTGATCCACAGCCGACGAAGCGTTTACAAAACGGCAGGTTTCTTTCCCTTCCATCAGCGGAAGCAGAAAACGCGCTTTCAAATCCTTATCTACGCCTAGTACTGCCGAAGTATCAATATACTCTCTTACATAATCCATAACCGGATCCGTATCGCTGTACCATACTTTCTGAAACGCAGCGTCTCCCGGTATGGTAAACAGATTATTTACAAACAGCACATGGTTCCCGTCCTTTCTCAGCAGCATTCCATAAAACCGCTCCCCCGGCTCCACCTGAATACCCGTCATATAGAAGATAGACACCGGGTCGGACACCAGCATCTGGGTTAAGTTCTGTTCTTCCATCGCACGTAAAACTCTGTCAATTCTTGTCATCCTTCTCTCCTCCTGTATCATGTATCCTTTGCCAGCCGCAGGTCGGCTCTTCCCGCGAAAAAGCAAAGACGCAGGAACCTGCCGCTGCAAAGTCTTCCTGCGTCTAATTATATCACATATTATCCAACTATCCACTATGGATATGTTACTTTCATGCTAAAACTCTTTCCGAAGCTTTGGATCCAGTAAATCCCGCAGCCCGTCTCCGATAAAGTTCGCGCCTACCGCCATCGTAAAGATCGCAAGGCCGGGGAACCCAGCAATCCAGAACTTATTAAAGTAATCCGCTCCGTCGGAGACCATCATGCCCCATTCCGGCGTCGGCGGCGCCGAGCCGAGTCCTAAAAAGCTTAAGGTTGAGAACATCAATATCTTGTTTCCGATATCCGTTGTCGCCATAATCAGTACCGAATTGATACTGTTCGGTATAATCTCTTTCATCAGCACCCGCATCCGAGACGCGCCAAGCGCGATAGAAGCCGTCACGTACTCGTTTTCTTTGACGCTTAAGACGACGCTTCGCATCAGTCTGGCATAGGTAGGCCAGGATACGATTACAAGCGCAAACAGCGTGTTGAACAAGTCCGAACCCAGCACTGCGTTGATAATCATCGCAAGCACCAACGACGGGAAAGACAGGATCATTTCCGAAAATCTCATCATTACATTATCCACTACTCCGCCCACATACCCGGCAATCGCGCCGTAAAAGGTTCCGATAATGCCGGACAGGATTACCGTTACAACCCCGGCCAGAAGCGAATATCTTCCGCCATAGATCACACGGCTGAAAATGTCGCGTCCAAAGTTGTCCGTCCCAAACCAATGTTCCCCTGAAGGCGGCTTCAAACGCACGCTTAAATCCTGCACGATCGGATCGTAAGTAGAAATTGCCGGCGCAAAGATTGCCGCCAGAATCCATGCGAAACAAATAATGACGCCTAATGTAAATAAATAATTTGATTTGAATAATTTTTTCACCGCATGCATGGTCAGCTACACCTCACTCTCGGATCGATGATACCGTACAGGATATCCACGATCGTATTGATCACCATATAATTCAGCGCAATCAAAAGAGCCACGCCGATAATCGACGGAAAATCTGCCGCCGTTACCGATGCATAGGCAAACTGCCCTACGCCCGGCCAGTTAAATATAGTCTCCACAAGCACCATGCCTCCCAGGAGATTTCCAAGTCCCATGCCGATTACTGTAAGAACCGGTATCAGAGCGTTGCCCAGGGCATGTTTTGAAATCAGGCTGGATTCCGAAAGGCCCTTGGCTTTAGCCGTCCGGATATAGTCTGTAGACATAACGTCCAATATATTAGAGCGGGTCGTTCTTGTAATCAGCCCCATCGTGAACGCTGCCAATACGACCGACGGCAGAATCAGATGAGACAATGCATCCAGCGCCTTAGCTCCGTTTCCTTCAATCAGACTGTCTATTACATAGAGTCCGGTTACCGTCTCCGGCGCCGCGTAGATATTGCTCAGACGCCCCGGCCCCGGAAATATCTGGAGCTTATAATACAGGAAATAAAGCATCAGCAGCGCAAACCAGAAGCTGGGTATACTAACGCCGGTTACTGAAATCACACGGACTCCCTGATCCAGCGCGCTATTTCTCCTGATTGCCGAAATAATTCCAAAGAGGATGCCAAAGATTGTTGCCAGGATAATTGACATCAGCGCCAATTCAATCGTAGCCGGAAAACACCTCTTAAGTTCAAAAAGCACCTCATTATTTGTCCGGATGGATGTACCCAGATCCAGATGGAGCAGATTTCCTATATACATGAAATACTGCACCAGCAACGGCTTATCCAATCCGTATTTCGCCCGATATGCTGCCACAACCTCCGGATTGCTCATTGCGCGCTGTCCCAAGTTCGCTACCACCGGATCCCCCGGAATCAGCTTGGTAAGAATAAATACCATCGTTGCCACGCCGAACAACATGACTATCATATATAATAATCTTTTTCCTATGAATTTTAGTCGTTCCATAAAGCCATCCTCTTTTGCTTTCAGAGGTTCCGGAATATATCGTTCCGGAACCTCCAGCTATTTTTTCTATTACAAATTATTCTGCAATATTGATCATCGTCACATCCAATGTGTATGGATCAGAAACTGCTACTCCCGTCAGTCTTGTATTAAATCCAATATGAGCCGGAGCCTGTGCAATCATAGCAAACGGGCCGTACTCATAGGTTGCGTCCTGAATCTCGCCCAGGATAGCGGTACGCGTCTCGTCGTCGGTTGCCTCCATACAGGACTTTGACATAGCCGCAATATCGGGATCCATATCTGCCGCCCATCCCGCGCGTAAACCTACCAGGCCGCCCGGCAGGAACTCAAGCTGTACGTTCGGGTCAGCGTAATCAACAGACCAATACATTACTGTAAATCCAAGCGTTCCGTCGCGATACGCATCGCCGTATCCTGCCGCCCACGCTTCTGTTACAATGTTGCAGTTAATTCCGATCAAGGCCAGGTCGTCTTTCACTTTCTGTCCAAGGTCGGTAAGCGGAGTTCCCTCAAAAGCAAGGTCGGTAATGGTAAGATCAATATCAAATCCGTCCGGATACCCTGCGTCAGCAAGAAGCTTCTTTGCCTCCTCCACATCTGTATAGCTTACGTCGCGGGTTCCTTTGCTTCCCATAAAGCCATCCTGAATCAACGCGTACGGAGTAATGGTTCCGGAACCTACGATCTCCTGAACGCCCTTATAATCCAGCGCCTTACGGATTGCCTGCTGTACCTTCGGATCAGAAACCGGCCCGCCGATACTTTCATCCATATTCATCATAACAAAGGCAACTGTCTTTGTCGGATCATTGATTACGTCTACATTATCTTTGCCTTCCAGCTCAGATACGGTATCGTCCGTTAAGTTCAGCGCCACGTCCACATCTCCGCTGGAGAGCGTCATCATCTGCGTATTTGCATCGCCCTGAAGCTGGATAATGTACTTTTCTACATTAGAAGCATTCTCTCCCCAGTAGTTCTCGTTCTTCTCAAGCACGATTTCTTCATTCGGCGTATATTTGGTCAGAACATACATACCGGATCCCGCGCTTGCATTATCCAAATAATTACGCGCTGTATCCGTCTCAGCCGCATCCTCCGCGTCGGTAGCTCCATTTTCTTTCGCTACTTTGCTGTCAAGAATTGCCACTGCGTTGTAAGTCAGTTTTGATAAGATCGCGCTGTCAGGCTCTGTCAAATGAATTACAACAGTCTTATCGTCCGGTGTTTCAATGCTTTCAATTGTGTCCGCAATAAAAGACGGATTTCCTTTCAGGTTCTTACAACGGTTGATGGAAAATGCAACGTCTTCGGATGTCATCGGGTTGCCGCTTGCAAATTTGATTCCATCCTTAAGCGTAACGGTAAGTGTCAGGCCGTCCTCTGAAAATTCGTAGGTATCTGCAAGACACGGTTCTGCCGCGCCGTCATTGCCGTAGAACTTAAACAGGTTCTCGTAACATGCATTCATAACTACATGTGAATATTTCTCGTATACATAGCCCGGGTCAAAGGTCTCAAGCCCCTCGCCTTCCATTGCTATTACTACGGTCTTACCGCCTCCGTCTGCCGACCCTGAACCGCCGTCCGGCGATGCGTCAGGCCCGCCGCCGCACGCCGCAAGGGACAGTACAACTGTAAAGCTCATAACTAATGCCGCAAGTTTCTTCTTCATAAATTCGTTCCTCCTTTAATCATATATTGAGACGCCGAAAATCCTTTAAGAACAGCCCTCTGCTCCCGAATATCCGGCAGAATCTCTTCATTTATTTCTGTTCCGTAATCTTAATGTTCCTCGTCATATAAATGACAGGCAACAAAATGTCCTTCGGAAATCTCCTTCAGTACCGGCCGATCCTTACTGCACCGCTCGCAGGCCTTCGGACACCGGGTATGAAAACGACAGCCGGAAGGCGGATTGCTGGGACTTGGCACCTCTCCCTCCAAGTGAATCCGATCCGCCTGAGCCTCCTGATCCACCTGAGGAATCGCTGAAAGCAGCGCTTCCGTATAAGGATGATAACGCTTCTCGTAGAGCTGGTCATAGGAAGCAATCTCAACCATATTGCCGAGATACATCACTCCCACCCGGTCGCTGACCTGATATACTACATTCAGATTATGAGAAATAAAGAAGTAGGTAAGTCCTAATTTCTCCTTCAATTCCTGCAGGAGATTGAGTACCTGCGCCTGTACGGACACATCCAACGCGGAAACAGCTTCGTCACAGATGATAATCTCCGGCTCCAGCGCCAACGCCCTTGCAATTCCCACACGCTGCTTCTGTCCTCCCGACAATTCATGGGGATACCTGCTCAGATGATAATCATCCAGCCCTACAAGCTGCAACAGCTTGTGGATGCGGGTCTCCACATCAACCTCCTTCGTTAAATTGTGTATCTCAAAAGGCTCCATGAGAATTTGCTTCATTGTTCTTCTCGGATTCAGACAAGCGGAAGGATCCTGAAAAATAATCTGAGCTTTCTTTCTCATCTCTTTCAAATCTTTCCCTTTTAAAGAAGAAACATCCTGTCCGTGAAAATATATGCTTCCTTCGGTTGCGTCCAGCAGCCGGATCAGCGTCCGTCCCAAAGTACTCTTCCCGCATCCGCTCTCGCCGACAACTCCGAAGGTCTCGCCTTTCATAATCTCAAAACTAATATCGTCTACCGCCTTCACTGTACCGGATTTTCTGTTCTTTCCCTTGAAGTACACTTTCACATGGTCGGCCTTCATCAGCGCTTCTTTTTCATTTCCTGCCATCAGCTAACCCTCCTCTTCCTGTACATTTTCATATCGAAAGCAGCGAACCTTGCGCTCCCCGGACAATTCAAACATCGGCGGCACTTCCTTTTTGCATTTCTCTTCCGCATACGGGCATCTTGGCCAGAAGCTGCAGCCCTCGATGCGTTCTGTGGGGTTCGGCACCATGCCCTTAATCGTCTTAAGCGGCGCCCGATCCTTGGTAATACGGGGTATGGCGTCCATAAGCCCCTGAGTATAAGGGTGCTTAGGGCTTGCAAACAGCTCGCTTACCGGAGCCTGCTCTACAATATGTCCCGTATACATAACCAGAACCGAATCGCATAATTCACTGATAACGCCCAGGTCATGGGTAATAAATACAACGGAAGTCCCCATACTCTCATTCAGCTCACGGATCAAATCCAGAATCTGCGCCTGGATGGTCACATCCAGCGCCGTAGTAGGCTCATCCGCAATCAGAATCTGCGGCCTGCAGGCCAACGCCATAGCAATCATTACTCTCTGGCGCATACCGCCGGACATCTGATGGGGATACTCATGAGCCCGTACCTCCGGATTTGCAATCCCCACGGCTTTCATCATCTCAATCGCTTCCTGCATGGCTTCTTTCTTATTCATCCCCCGATGAAGCGTAAGCGCTTCCGCAATCTGCTTCCCGCACTTGATAATCGGATTCAGGGAAGTCATGGGTTCCTGAAAAATCATGGAGATATTATTTCCCCGGATCTTCTGCATCTCTTTCTCAGATTCCTTTACCAAATCCCTTCCATTATAAAGGATCTCTCCGTTTGTAATCTCTCCCGGCGGATTTGGTATCAGCCGCATCATCCCTAAGGAAGATACGCTCTTTCCGCTTCCGCTTTCCCCTACGATTCCCAGCTTCTCCCCCTTGTGCAGCGTGTAGCTCAGATGATTAACGGCCTTCACCGTGCCTTCTACAGTCTTAAATTCTACGCATAAATCCTTAATCTCAATTATCTTCTCTGTCTTGTCCATAATACCCTCTCATTCAGGAATTGCAACTGAAATAAAAGCTCCGCTGTATCCTTATATAACTTCCTAGTTTTACTATAATAAAGCGTCTGTTTCAATGAAACGAGGTGACACCCCGCTCCGCAATGTCATCGGAAACAGAACTGTCACCTCTGATATTTCATAATTATACACAATTATTCAGCCAATTTCAACATAATTTCGTTACTTCTACGCACAAATGCAGTCATTTCTTCCGGACTCAGTGGTTTATGCGCCAGCATAGCCAAATCATACAGTTGTTTGCAGAAGATACCTGAGTTCTCGCTCTCCTTATGTTCCGCCACATACTGAACCAGAGGATGATTCGCGTTCAGCACTAACGTCCCTGTACTTCCGAACATAGATGGATCCATTCCTCCGCCCATGCTGTACATCCTCATCATTTCCTGCATACGGCGGCTTTCCTCAGACAGCGTAATGATGGACGCCACATTTTCATCCTTAATCTTCTCCACTTTGATTTCCAGCTTCTCATTGCCAAGCTCCTTACGGAAGATCTCAGTCAGCTCCTCAGCCTTTTTCTGGAATGCTTCCTTTTCATCTTCGGCAATCTCTTCTCTTGCGGATTCATTCACGTCCGCGTCTATGCGCTGGAACTTAATATTCTGATTTCTCTGTTCTAACTGCGTAATAAACGGAGAGTCAATATTGTGATTAAGGATTACCGCATCCTGTTCCTGGGCGCGGAATAAATTGATATACTGGCTCTGCTGCTGCTCGTCCGTCACATAGAAGACGGTTGTCTTCTTTTCTTCCTCTTCCGCCGGATTCTCGCCGCTGCCTGCGCTTTCTTCCGCCTCGGCTTTCGGGTCTTTCAATTCTCCCCCGTTTTTCTCAACACACTCTTTCAATGTCAGGTACTTGTGGTCAAGATTCTTAAACAGCATATAGTCCATCATCTTGTCGCAGAACTTCTCATCCTTCAAGCAGCCGAACTTGATGAATGGGCTGATATCATCCCAGTACTTCTCGTAGTTCTCTTTATCGGTCTTGCACATGCCGCTTAACTTGTCCGCAACCTTTTTGGAGATATACTCGGCAATCTTATTTACAAATCCGTCATTCTGCAGCGCGCTTCTTGACACGTTCAGCGGAAGATCCGGACAGTCGATAACTCCCTTTAATACCATCAAAAATTCCGGAATCACTTCTTTAATATTATCCGCAATAAATACCTGATTGTTGTACAGCTTAATGGTTCCCTCGATGGAATCATACTCCGTATTGAGCTTCGGAAAATACAGGATGCCTTTCAGGTTGAACGGATAATCCATATTCAGATGGATCCAGAACAAAGGCTCCTTGTAATCCATAAATACCTTGCGGTAAAATTCGATGTAATCTTCCTTGCTGCATTCATTCGGATGCTTTGTCCAAAGTGGAGCGGTATCGTTTAACGGAACCGGCCGTTTGTTAATCTTTACCTTATCCTTCGCGGGAGATACCTCCACCATCTCTTTCTCGCCGTCTTCGTTCTCTTTTTCCTCCATCTTCGCTTCTTCATGGATACGCTCAACAACAACGTCATCCTCTCTTAAATCTTCTTCGTCGATGGTCTCATACTCCTGCTCGGCATTCTCTTTCGCAAGATAAATCGGAACCGGCATAAAAGAACAATATTTCTCAATCACTTCTCTTGCCTTATATTCGTTGGCAAACTGCAGGCTGTCCTCATTCAAACACAGGGTAATCTCCGTACCGACTCCCAGTTTGCTGCCCTCGGACATCTCATACTCGGTACCGCCGTCGCTTACCCAGTGTACCGCCTCTGCTCCCTCTTTATAAGACAGGGTATCAATATGCACTTCATCCGCCACCATAAACGCGGAGTAGAAGCCAAGCCCAAAATGACCGATCATATCATCTTCTGTGGTCTTGTCCTTATACTTCTCCAAAAATTCCGTAGCGCCGGAAAAAGCAATCTGGGTAATGTACTCCTCTACCTCCTCCGCCGTCATTCCGAGACCGTTATCGATAAATTTAAGCGTCTTCTCTTCCGGATTCACCAGAACCTGAATCTGAGGCTTATAATCCTCCTCAAGCTCATACTCTCCCATCACGTCAAGCTTCTTAAGCTTGGTAATCGCGTCGCATCCGTTAGAAACCATCTCACGGAAAAAGATGTCATGGTCGGAATATACCCACTTCTTAATAATCGGAAAAATGTTCTCACTGCTGATTGATAAAGAACCTTTTTTTGCTGCCATATATATCACTCCTATTTTTCTTATTTTCGCGGCCCATACGATCTATTACTTCATCTGTACTGAAAAAGGGAATCGCGTAATGTATTACTATGATAATACGCTCAAAATTAAAAGTCAATAGAAAATTAGCACTCTTTTAACTCGAGTGCTAACAAATTTCTAAAAAATATAAATATTCTATAAAATCATATAATGGAAGCGCTGTACGTAGCGCCCTATGAATTGTTGTCAGGGAATAAAATATGTCAACCAAAAAGGAAGTCTGTCGGCATTTAAGTGCAGAAGAACGTCTAAATGCAGAACTGAAACACGGACACTATGATAACTTTTTTGACAGCGAGGAAGAATGGCTGGAATATGGGCTTATTTGAAAAACCCAAAAAGAAAGACGCCAAAATTATCGGCAGATATTCTATTGATACCAACACAGGAAAGCGAATATAATAAATAAAGTAAAAACAGAAAAGAGCCGCCGTTTTTCGTTATTTTACTAAAACAGACGCTCTTTTCTAACGTACGTATTCTCTTTTTTAGCTGCGTTTATCATTATTCCACGCTCTTTAAAGACTCTACCATATTAATTTTCTTTAATTTGAAATACATAATCCCATTAATCAGCAGCGAGAACCCTACCGTAAACAAAAGGCTGTATAGGAAACTGGGCAAATAAATGCTCCGGCCGAACATCGCGGCGTCCACCTCTACCGTCTGAATGATAAACAGATGCAGAACCTTACCTAAAACCACTCCCACCACTGCTCCGATAAAGGTCAGCAGAATATTCTCCCGGAACACATACACCGCCACCTCCGGGTCATAAAAACCAAGTACCTTTAAGGTAGCAAGCTCTCTCTGGCGTTCGGTAATATTAATTGTATTCAGATTATACAGCACTACAAAAGCCAGCATTCCCGCCGATATAATCAGTACAACGATAACCAGATTCAAACTGGACAGCATGTTGTCAAGCTGTTCCATGATATCGTGGGTATAGCTGACGCTTAGCACTTCGCTCCGGTCAACAATTTTCTCGCCCGCCGCCTCAAGCTGAGACTGGGAATACTCCGCATCCGCCACAAAAAGAATGCAGTTATATTCCGGCTCCCCGCCAAATACTTTCCGGTAATACCCCGGCGTCATATATATGTAATGTCCCATATAATTCTCGCAGATATGGGAGATACGCACCTCCTGTCCCATATCTTCCTCACTCTTAATCCGGATGGTGTCTCCTGCCTTCGCATTCAAAAGCTTTGCTGTCTTCTCGCTGATGATTGCACCGTCGTCATCCAGCGTATAAGCTTCCTTGGTTTTCCGGTCATGAAAATCCACATACGCTTCCACATCGTTCAAATTGCTCAGTACCGTAATATAGGTCTGTCTCTCCTTCTTTCCCTTGGCCAGCATAATGCTCTTCATATAAGCATCCATGTGCCGTTCAACATCCTTATTTTTTGTAAGGAATTCATCCAGCTCTGTCCGGTCTTCTTCCGTCAGATCTTCCTGCAGGAGAATCTGCCCGTCATAAAACTGAATCCTGTCATACTGGGTATCCGCTATCTCATATACCGAATCCCGAATCCCATACCCTACAATCATCAGCGCCATACAGCCGCCGATTCCAAATATGGTCATAAAGAACCGTTTCTTATACCGCATCAAATTCCGCACGGTAGACTTCCAGGAAAAATTCAAGCGTTTCCAGATAAACGGCGCTCTCTCTAACAGCACCCGCTTTCCAATCTTCGGAGCCGGAGGGCGCATCAATACAGCCGCCTGATCTCCCAGCTCCCGGTAACAGGAAAACAAGGTCGCCCCCATCGTGCAGACAATTGCGGCCGCCGAAGCCGCAACACCATAACTTGCCACATAGGGAACCAATATTTCCGGCATATGATGGTACATGATTCCATAGGCGTAAATAATAATATAAGGCAGTATCTTTTCTCCTACCAGCACGCCCAGAATACTTCCTGCAATGGTGGCAATCAGGGCATACCCCAGATACTTCGAGGCAATCGCTCCTTTGCTGTAGCCCAGCGCTTTCATAGTGCCGATCTGCACCCGCTGTTCCTCCACCATACGGGTCATGCTGGTAAGACTGATCAACGCCGCCACCAAAAAGAACAGTACTGGAAATACCTGGCCGATGGCCCGCATGCGGTCTGCGTTTTCCCCATATCCGGTATATTCCGGCAGGGCGCTTCTGTCATAAATATACCAAGAAGCCTCCGGAATATCCGCAATCTCAGCCTCGGCATCCGCAATCTTTTCCGCTCCCTCGGCAAGCTCTTCTGCTGCTTTCGTCCTGCCTTCGTCAAGTTCCTCCTTTGCTTTTGCAATCTTTGTCTCGTTTACCGCAATTTCGGACTCTCCGCTTTTCAGCTTCTGTTCCTGTCCGGACAGTTCCGCCCAGCCTGCCTGAATCTGCCGCGAGCCGTCTGATAGCTGCTCTGGAACCCCTGCAAGCTCTGCTTCTCCTGCATCCAGTTCCGCTTTCGCATCGGCAAGCTCTTGTCCGGCGGCAGAAAGCTGCTGCCTGGCCAGGGTAAGCGCCGCTTCAATCTGCTCCTGCTGAACTGTAAGTCCGGCAATCGCACCCTCAAGCTGCGTACGTTTCTCTTCTAATTTTCCGTCGTGTATCTGTCCCTCTATTATAAGAATCTGTCCCTGTAATTCCGCATATTGCTTTCCAATCTCCGTAGCAGGATCCATATATTCTGCCGGAGGATAAGCGGCTTCAATATTTTCTGCCGTCTCCTTGCAGCTTTCAAGCATGGAAAAAACAGCTTCCACCTGCGCATATCCTTCCTGTGCCTGCGCAAGTCCTTCCCCAATCTGCTTAAGCCCGGCTTCGCCTTCTTCTATCTTCTGTTCTGCCCCCGGCTTTTCCGCCTCAAAGGCTGCTTTACCGGCTTCATACTGCGCTTTTCCTTCATTTAGCTTTGCAAGGCCCGCTTCGTACTGTATTCTGGCGTTCTCAAGCTCTGCCTGTTTTGATGCAAGCGTATTTTTCGCATTGGCAATCTGGTTCCAGCCGTCATAGATCTGCTGTCTGGCCTCTGCGAGCTGACTTTCCGCATCTGCAATCTCCGCTGCCGCATCCTCCAACTCTTTTCTGGCCTTTTCCCGCCCTTCCTCTAAATCCATCCTGGCTTTGTCCAGCTCCTCGGTGGCCTCGTCCACCAGCTCACGCCTGCGTAAAACTCCCCGCTCTCCGGAAAGCTCTTTTACCTGTTCCATGGCCTCGTCAATCAAGTCTTCATACTCATCCGTATACGCCGTCAGCTCTTTCGCTCCTTCTACCAGCATATAACACTCCGTATACACTTCCAGCAGAAACGTCTGCTCCGGCACCACCAGAAATCCTTCTAAATTTCCGGTTCCGATGGTTGTACTTCCCCTGCTAAATGAAATGTAGCAAGGCGTACTTCCGATTCCCACAACCGTAAGTTCCTCTGTTTTCAGCGTATCTGTCACCGGCGTATCATTCCCGGACTTCAGGACAATCTTATCGCCCACCCGATAACCGGTCTCATTGTCCGCAAGACATTCCCCCGTCTTTTCCGGAAGCCTCCCTTTTGTAACCGATACCTGATTCATTCCTTCAGGCAATGAGAAAACATGCAGGGCAAGCTGTGTCTCCTCTGTCTCCGTCAGAAAATCCGCGCTGTAGGCGCCTTCTGCCTCCCTGATAAGCTCTAACTCTTCAAAGGCGTTCACGTCGTCTTCTGTAATTCCCAATGTACTGATTGCTTTCACATCCATCAAGTCTGCATCGTCAAAATAAGAATCCCCGGTAATTCTCATATCCGGTTCAGACGCACGGATCCCTGAGAAAAATGCTACGCCTAACGCAACAATAAACAAAATGGAAAAAAACCTTCCGGAACTTTTTTTAATTTCTCTAAAAAAATCTTTGCGCGCTGCCTTCATACTTCTAACCGCTCCTACCACTCTATGGTCTCTACCGGTACCGGTCTTTTATTTATCGTCATCCGCGACACCCTGCCATTCTTAATTTGGATTACCCGGTCTGCCATCGGTGCAATGGCTAAATTATGGGTAATCAGAATCACCGTCATGCCTTTCTTCCTGCAGGTATCCTGCAAAAGCTTAAGGATCGCCTTACCGGTATTATAGTCCAACGCCCCCGTAGGCTCGTCGCACAGAAGAAGCTTCGGGTTTTTAGCAAGAGCCCTGGCAATGGACACCCGCTGCTGCTCTCCACCGGAGAGCTGCGCCGGAAAATTTGCCAGCCGGTCGCCAAGCCCCACTTCCTCTAATACTTCTTCCGCATCCAATGGATCTTTACAGATCTGCAGCGCCAGTTCCACATTTTCTAACGCAGTCAGATTCGGAATCAGGTTGTAGAACTGAAATACAAAGCCGATATCATCCCTCCGGTATGCGGTGAGCTGCTTCGGCGAATAGCGGGAAATGTCCTCTCCATCCACCTCTACGATTCCGTCCGTCGCCGTATCCATCCCTCCAAGAATGTTTAACACCGTCGTCTTACCCGCTCCGCTGGGACCCACAACCACCGCGAATTCGCCTTTTTTAATCTCAAAATTTATGCCTGCCGCAGCCGCAATCTTTACTTCCCCCATCCGGTAAATCTTTGTAACATCCTCTAATCTCACAAAACTATCCATACGCTCCTCCGGCTTTCCGAACTTTTCTGCTGATACGTCTTCTTTCTCCTGCAAATCTTCTATCGTTTTATAACCTTATCATAAAAATTATAATATTTCAACATGCGCAGAAAGGTAAGCCTGTCCCGAATATAGGGCGCTATTCTGGCTGTTTTTTCCTTCATCCCGGCTTCCAGCCCAAGCTCCGAAAGGCCTGTCACTCCATGCACGATACCCAGCATATTCCGAATCGTATCCGCTGTGGGAATTTCCTCAATCAGTTTTACAATTTCCTCCGTCCGTTCCTTTAATTTTTCCGGGGCAACGGTATCCAGAAGGTTCGGTATATTTATTTTCTTAATACTCTCACACAGTTCTTCCTGTTTAAAATGTTCTTCGATTAAATCCGTCTCTATATCCACATGGTCTTTCACTTCAAAGTCTCCTGCCCTTAAATACCCCGCCGCCTTATGATAAATGCCGCTTGTAAGGATCAGCCCGACGCCTACTTTTTCTCCATGGTACGCATCCAGTTCCTCATGAATAACCGCCATCTCCCAAAAATGCGCCATGTGATGCTCCGCGCCGGAAGCCGGTCTCGAATTTCCGGTCATCTGCATAGCAAGTCCCGACAGCAGAAGACCATACATTAACTCCTCGTACGCGTTTATTTCCCCGGAAATCAATCCAGGCAATGATTTTTTCAGATTATCCAACGCCTGATATTCCATACGGCAAATTTTATCGCATATATATTCCCCGTTCAATATGTTTGTTATTTTCCAGTCCGCCAACGCCGTATATTTCCCAAGCAGATCCCCGACTCCTGACGCCGTCAGTCTTGCAGGCGCATTTGCGATTACAAGGCTGTCCGCTATCACAAGTATCGGAGATACGGCTATCATACTTTTCTTGAATCCATACCAAGACATGGCCGCCACCGTCGATACATAGCCGTCTACACTCGCCGCAGTTGGTATAGAGATAAAAGGAATCCCGCTTTCATACGCCTGATATCTCGTCAGGTCATGGATCGTTCCTGAACCAACCGCAATCAAACAATCCACTTTTTCCATAGCGTCCAACGCCTCTTTTACCTTTGCAACCCCGACTTCATTGGCATGAAGCTGACGCGAAGATAACTGGATGCGCCGAAGTCCGTCTATCTTCTGCTCCACCGTCTTTCCCGCCGCCTCATAAGTATTTTCATCACAAATCATCACAAAGCCCTGGTAACAAGAATATCGAGATCCGCTTAAAATATCTGGTATTTTTTCCAACGCCCCGGCCTCCAGATAGATTTCTTCCACCGTTAATTTATGTTCTTTTCCACACCTGCATGTTCCGGTAAATTCCTTCATATTAATCTTCATGGTTTTCGTTCTCCTTTTCTACCTGTAAAGCATCGTCTATTATTTCTACTTTCATATTCCCTCCTACAAAAATAATATACTCAAAAAAGGTCTGTCAAGACAAGCTCTTTTTATTACTATACGCTCTTCTTAATAAATATTGCGATTTCATTCCCCATAGCAGCCTTCGCAAATGCCGTCGCTTCCCGAAGATGGGATCTATGCCCTTGAGAGGCTGTTACAGAGCAGCCGGGAAAGTATCGACGCTGTCCCTGCCTCTGTATGGGATACCGGAAAAAGCCGGATAACTACAAGGTATAGTCAATTTTACATAACTTTTCTTCGGCGACATTACCCTCAGTGGACAAAGAGACACTCGCCTTGTCCACTGAGGGTATCATTCGCTGGGTTCTGTTCATAGCAAATGAGGAAACATAACCTTATTTACAACATGGTTCTCAACAATAATGACTTTAGAGTATCCTTGATTTTCCCTACGTTCGTGTTTATATTTGTATGGCGATAACTGTTTCCATCGTTATAATACGAACAACGTTAGAAGGTGAATATTTATAGATAGATTAGACGTGTATTTTGAATATATGAAACAGAGATAGTATAGATTGATTCCATTTATTGGGTATTTCCCCGAAACAGGAAATAAGTTTAAGTTATAAATTTTTAAATTTCTTAATGTATAACAAGAAGGGGCTTCGGGAAATGTAATTTGCCTGCATTATATTGCTGCGCTCTCGAATTGAACAAACAATATATTGGGCAAATAATATCATTTCCGATAGCCCCTATCCAAATATCATTTTCTTACTCTTTTCCGTTAAAGCAGTAGGTACATACCTTGCAGGACTCGATTCCAATCGACTCCAGCAAATCATCCAGCCTATGATACCTCAGTGTCGTAAAATTCTGCTGCTTCCTGATATCTTCTATCATCTGCGCATATCTACAACTACATGGGTCGGCGTATTCCGCCAACACCCCTTCCGGACAATCTGCTCCTTCCAGTTCCTTAATTACCCGGCGGGTAATCAAATCCATATCTGATTTGGAACGAGAAAAATTTAAGAACTTACATCCAAACATAATCGGAGGACAGGCCGGACGCACATGCACTTCCTTCGCCCCGCTGTTATATAAAAACTCTGTTGTTTCACGAAGCTGCGTTCCCCTTACAATGGAATCGTCAATCAGCAGCAGCTTCTTATTCTCGATCAGCGCCTGCACCGGTATCAGCTTCATACGGGCAATCAGATTTCTCTGATTCTGGTTGGTCGGCATAAAGGATCTAGGCCAGGTTGGCGTATATTTGATAAACGGCCTCGCATAAGGAATCCCTGATTCATTCGCATACCCGATCGCATGGGCAATACCGGAATCCGGTACGCCTGCAACGACATCCGGATGCACGGAATCCCCGTCGCGTTTTGCCAGCATGCTTCCGCAGCGGTAACGCATTTCCTCAACATTTACCCCTTCATATCCGGAGGTCGGGTATCCGTAATAAACCCACAGGAAGGAGCAAATCTTCATCTCATTTCCCGGCTCTGCCAAAGTTTCCACGCTCTCCGGCGTTACATATACAATCTCCCCAGGCCCCAGTTCTTTATAATCCTTATATCCCAGATTGATATAGGCATGACTCTCAAAAGACAGACAGTACGCGTCCTTTTTATGCCCAATCACAAGCGGCGTACGCCCCATCCGGTCTCTGGCCGCATAGATACCCTCCTTTGTCATAAGCATCAAAGTCAGAGAGCCTTCTACAATCTCCTGCACATAACGGATACCTTCCACGAAACTGTCTTTCTCACAGATCAGCGCCGCGATCAGTTCTGTAACATTCACATTTCCGGTGGTCATCTCCTGAAAGTGGGCATTGGAATTCTGATATAGATTCTCCAGTAATTCCTCACTGTTATTCACCTTTCCCACAAATGTAAGGGCAAAGCTTCCAATCTTGGAACCAAAGAGCAGCGGCTGCGGCTCAAAATCTGAGATACATCCGATTCCCAGATTTCCTTTCATAGTTCCTACATCCCGGTCAAATTTGGTACGGAACGGCGAATTCTCAATATTATGAATTGCCCGATCAAAGCCTCCTTCACCATGAACAGCCATACCACCTCTTCTGGTTCCTAAGTGGGAATGATAGTCAACTCCGTAAAAAAGTTCCAGTACGCAATCTTCCTTTGACGCTACTCCAAAAAAACCACCCATATACAACTCTCCTTCTATCCAAATCTATTCACCGGCGCCGCAGCCATGCAAAACTATGTTTCTTACATTCTCTATCCTGCTATTTCACAAATCGGTTTTCCTTCCTCCCAAATCATGCCGCGCCGGTACTTGTTCTGCAATGCCTTTTGTGCTTATTATAGCACTCCTTTTACAGAAAATAAAATCACATTCCATGATTTCATGACAATTCACAATGAATCATTCTCCGTGAGACAAGATTCTATCTAACTTTCCCAAATCATATTGGGATTTTGCGTTCCAGAAAAAAGCAGCGTCCGATTTCCGGACTTCATGAAGCCAAATATCTAAGCAGACTGACGTCGCTGCTGAAACGACAGCCAGGAAAATCCGGCGATAACTCACCTTCTTTTATGCCATTACATATATGAATACTCAAAACATATTCATCACTCCATACACTTCCTGCATCTAATGTTCCCATTAAAACGATCATAATTATATATTGTCAAACAATCCATATTGCCTCAGGAGTCTTAGCCGATACTCTTCATCTTCCAAAACTATTTTTAATATCTCTGACTTGCCGGCTCCAAGAAGAGCCATCGTCAATCTATCTTCTGCATCTTTTTTTCTCTTCAAAAAAGCATTCTCTTGTTCCAATTCTGTCTTCTCCTGTTCCAGTTCCGTTTTCTCCTGCTCCAGTTCCGTCTTCTCCTGCTCCAATTCCGCCTTTTCCTGCTCCAACTTGTTTCTCTTCCGTACTAATTCCTTAATCTCTCTCTCATTTTGTTCTCTTTCCGCCTTTACTGCCCGCAGATGGTTTTCGGTTCCCCAGGTTCCCAATACCATATTCTTCACCTCCGCCCGGTTTTTCAATAAAATATCCTTCAAAATCTCATCCCGAATACAATCATCCGTAGCTTTATCCACTGCTTCCGGCAATACCATCCCCTTCGCCTGATTTTCCCTTACACGCTGTACATAAACGGCATAATCATGCAAAGCCCTGCACCGCTCCATAAGTTCCCTGTTATGCCCATAATTAACATTCAAAAGCGTTGCCGTACACTTTAAGCATGGCTCCATACCTTCTATTACCGGAAATGCGTCTTTTAACTCTATCTCACACCGGTCCTCTTCCTCCTGGCTTCCATTATACAGTACATAATATTGAGGAAACGGCAGTTTCTGCAATGTAGTTCCATAGATATCCAGATTATTTCCGGCTATATACGAAGCATAATTTCTGGCAAAATACATAAGTCCCCTTATGGGCATATTAGGATTTTTTGTACTTTGATGTTCATATAGGTTCAACATCTCTCCCATCAGAAAAGATATATCATTCTTTATCCCCATAAATACCACATCTTCCAACGTATATACCGTCAGTTCTTCCGGGTTCTTATAATCGGAACCATTAATCGCATTGTACAATTCCAGCAGATCCTTCTTATTCCGAAAAACAATCCGAATCAGGCAATCCTTGTAATTACGATTTTCCTCCTGAGAATCTTGAACTTGCATATGTACTTGTTCGCTTTGTATCATATATCTACCTCCATTATAATTCCTTTTTTGTAAAAATGCAACTGGTACGCCTGAAGAATTTCAAGAATACTTTGACCGCCCGCGCGTCGGATCTTACATATAGAATCTCAAGACATTTCTTTTAAGTAGACATATTATACATCATTTTTATGTTTCTATCAAGTATTAAAAAAGTTTTTTTATATTTCCATTTTCTAATTGTTACAGTTTATAAGAAATCAAAGATTGGCTTTAGTCCAAAACAAAAAGAAACGACAAATAAGCCAGAACTGCCGATTGATTATGAATAGTAAAGGGACTGGCTGCACAGGCTTTCCTCGCACCAGTCCCTCAATTGTTCTTATATTTGCGCCCCACAAGCACATCCAGCGGCAGGTCAAGCTCATCTGCTATCCTGCAAAGCATATAGATATCCGGAGTTCTTTTTCCAATTTCGTATCCGGAAAGGGAACTTCTATCTATCCAAAGTCTTTCCGCCAATTGACTCTGTGACAAGTTCCTGGCTTTCCTAAAAATCTTAATATTCGTTCCAATTGTATCTCTATCGTTCTGTGCATCGATCATAATTCCCCTCAATCCTCTTTTGTATCCCATCGCTTACGCCTCTTACTTCGCTGTATCGGATCAATTCTAATCCCTGAACAAGTATCGCGGCCAGCTTATTCTTCGCTTCTTGCGAAAAAAAGTTCCACGCTTCATTGCATTCCTTTAAATTATGCTTGAGAGAAGACATTGCAACACATGGATTATAGGATAATCCAGAATATAACCGATATAAGATTTCTGCATCCGGGCCAATGATTTCATTTTCCAGCCGAACATATCTTTTTATATTCATCCCCAAAATCTCCGCCATCTGATACTGTGTGATCTCATCCAATTTCCTAATACTTTTCCATACGCTCCAAGACATGTCAAATTCCATTTGCGCCAGCCTCAGATTTTTGAACACAGCCTCGGATAATTCTTCCTCTCTGCTCTGTTCTATGGCCAATCCAAGATTCACTACCCACACAATCAGTCTGTGCATCCGCAGCTTTCCCTCACTGGTGGCGCACTGATTTATATAATCGTTCAGAACCCCGGCATCCGAATAATATCCCGTAATCAGATAATTGATATCTCCTCCGTTTCGCTCGAATTTCTTCAGACAATCATACGAGATCACGTTCGCGCCTGATTCCAGCTTGGCATAATGACTCTGCGAAACGCCCATATCAATACTCATCTCTTTCTGCGTCTTGCGCTGGGCGCGTCTATACGATTGCAGTCTTCCCGCCACCTCTGAATAATCCCGTCCCATAACACTCTCCAATCATTTACTACTTTAATTGTAAAGCGTTTCGTATGTCTTATTATATACCTGTTTATGAATATTTATTCAAAAAAGAGACTCCCAAAGAACCTGCCGCCCGCGAATTTCTTCGGATTTACGGCAATGAAAAGGGAGCGCCTAAAGACACTCCCAATCCATTGCCGCAGTACTCTTATTTCTATTGTTCTAAGGGCAGCGCTTCCTGAATCTTTTTCACTCCTTCCCCTACAATTCTGTTGGTCCTCTCCAAAGACTGTTCAATATCCTCCTCTATATTCCCCAAGCCCGCCGCTTCTATGACTTCCTCAGGATGCCCTAAAGGCAGGATAAAGTACTCGTCATCCGGCTCTTTATCATGATATACCCAGGTAGGCGTAAAGTCTGCCTTCTCTAAGGTAATTTTCCCATCCTTGTCCCGATGAATCGCGAGGGTTACTACCATCCCATCCTCAGAATACCCGTCCACAAGGCCGTCCATATATTCTGTGCGCTGATTAGAAAGATGATTGCCAATCGCATAGGCGCATACCATCTTATGCTTGCCGTCGCCGCTTTCCAGCAAATCTACCGGTTCGATCACGTGCGGATGGCTGGCGATCAACGCGTCAATTCCTAAATCACACAGCTCCTGAGCAATGGCGTCCTGATACGAATTCTCCTTTGTCTTATATTCCACGCCCCAGTGCATGAACGCTACGGTATATTCCACTCCTTCTTCCTTCATCTCTGCCAGATTCTTCTCGATATCGTCATATAAAGACTGAGGTTCTGCCTCCTGGAAAGAATTAATCAGGTTTTCACTGGCCTTGCCGACCGAAATTCCGTTGATCGTCTTTGTTCCTCCTACTGTTTTCGTTTCATAGACATAAATGAACTACCCCGCAGCAGAGCTGCGGGGTATCTGAAGGGTCGCTCCATTACA
>CAJURK010000002.1 GCA_910588745.1 uncultured Dorea sp.
CCCATGCGCTGATTCAGAATAAGGTCGAATATCAGAAATTAGCCCTCGTGGTCACCGACGAACAGCATCGGTTCGGAGTGCGGCAGCGGGAAATTTTTGCGGAAAAAGGAGAGGCGCCCCATATTCTGGTTATGAGCGCAACGCCTATTCCACGGACGCTGGCGATCATCTTGTATGGGGATTTGGATATTTCTGTGATTGACGAGCTGCCTGCAAACAGGCTTCCAATTAAAAATTGCGTGGTGGATACCGGATACCGTCAGACGGCTTACCGTTTTATACAAAAGCAGGTGGGTGAGGGGAGGCAGTGTTATATTATCTGCCCTATGGTGGAAGAGAGCGAGCATCTGGAGGTGGAAAATGTCATTGATTATGCCGCTATGTTAAAGGAAGCGCTTGGCGGTAAAATCCGGGTGGATTATCTTCACGGCAAGATGAAGCAGAGTGAGAAGGACGAGATTATGAGCCGGTTTTCCGGGGGAGAGATTCAGGTTCTGGTTTCTACAACGGTGATTGAGGTGGGGGTCAATGTTCCCAATGCGACGGTGATGATGGTGGAGAATGCAGAGCGGTTCGGCCTGGCGCAGCTTCATCAGCTTCGGGGCCGGGTAGGAAGAGGGGGACATCAGTCTTACTGTATTTTTATGAGCGGTTCTAAGTCCAAAGAGACGAAACAGCGGCTTGGGATTTTAAATCAGACCAACGACGGATTTAAAATTGCAAGCGAAGACTTAAAACTCAGAGGGCCGGGAGATCTTTTCGGCATCCGTCAGAGCGGGATTATGGATTTCCGGCTGGGAGATGTGTTTCAGGATGCGGCGGTTTTAAAGAAAGCGTCGGATGCGGCGGACTGGCTGCTTGCAAATCATCATGAAAGCATACAATATCTGGAAAAGAACGAAAAAACTGCCAGTGTAATATTGTAAATCCTTCATATACTATGGTTGTAACTTAAGAAATGAGTTACACAGAGAAAAAATGTAGAGATACAAAAAGGAGGAAATTAAAATGGCAAGTCGTTCATCAAACAGAACAGCAGTACCGGAAGCAAAGGGTGCGTTAGACAAATTCAAATATGAGGTAGCAAGCGAACTTGGAGTACCTCTCACAGACGGTTACAACGGAGACCTGACATCCAGACAGAACGGTTCTGTTGGCGGTTATATGGTTAAGAAGATGATTGAAGAGCAGGAAAAGAAGATGGCAGGAAGCAAATAACCTGTATTTGCTGCCGGAAGAACCCCACGGGATATGTACCGGGGGTTCTTTTCTATTGTTACTGTTCACACATCACCTGCCGGACGCGGACTGAATCAGGAGCATGTCTCTAAGCAGACGGAGTAACATTCCATTGAACGATCAGCTAACGCAGACTAAGCCGCTCAGGAAAGCCTTCGCGTCTAAGTCTGCATAAGCTGCTATTTCAATTCCATGGAAAACACTCCTGAATTGTCTGCTTAGAGACATGCTCCTGATCCAACCCGCTGTTTACCAAATGACCTGTGAACTGTAACTTTCTATTCCCAGGGAACCATAATTTTCTATGGAAATGATTGACTTTTACCCAACTGGTATTTATAATGTATGAATAAAAGTATTATGTATACAAGGAGTCTTACCGATGCGTGTGATTGCCGGCAGTGCAAAGCGAATACAGCTAAAAACCATAGAAGGTCTTGAGACGCGTCCAACTACGGACCGGATCAAGGAGACCTTGTTTAATATGATTGCGCCTTGGATTGGCGACTGCTGCTTTTTGGACTTGTTTGCCGGAAGCGGAGCCATTGGCATCGAGGCGCTCAGCAGAGGCGCGCGGCAGGCGGTATTTATCGAGAAAGGCCGGGCGGCGGCCGGAGTGATCCGGGAGAATCTTGAAAAAACAAAACTAAATGAACAGGCGGTCTTGATTCAGGCAGACGTGCGTACAGGGCTTCGCAGGTTAAAGGGTCAGAAGTTTGATTACATTTTTATGGATCCTCCTTACCAGGAGAGGTTGGAGTATGGCACGCTGGAGATGATCGGCGAGCTTGGCTTACTTTCAGAGGGCGGAATGGTGATTGTGGAAGCGGCGCTGGATACAGACTTTTCTTTCTTAGAAGTCCTTGGGTACAGGCTTGTGAAGGAGAAGCTGTATAAGACGAATAAGCATATTTTTTTAGAACAGGCGGAGGATTGAATCGATGAGGGCAATCTATCCCGGGAGCTTTGACCCGGTTACTTACGGACATTTGGATATTATCGGACGGTCCGCGCAGCTTGCGGATGAATTAATTATCGGAGTATTAAAGAATAATGCGAAAAGTCCGTTGTTTTCATTGGAAGAACGTGTTAGAATGTTAGAAGAGGTCACAAAGAATTATCATAATGTGAAGATAGAAGCCTTCGAGGGACTATTAGTAGATTTTGCCAAAAGAAGGAAGGCGGACGCGGTGATTCGGGGGCTGCGGGCAGTTACGGATTTTGAGAGCGAACTGCAGATGGCGCAGACGAATCACAAGCTTGAGGAGAGCGTGGAGACCATATTCCTTACTACCAGACTGGAGTATTCTTACTTAAGTTCTACGATAGTGAAGGAAGTGGCGGCTTTTGGAGGGGACATTTCACAGTTCGTACCGGAACCGGTCGAACAGAACATACATGAGAAAATGGAAGAAAGAAGGAGAGTGTAGATTATGAGCAGCCGTATTGAACAGATTATTGAGGAGATTGAGGAGTATATTGATTCCTGCAAGTTTCAGCCTTTGTCCACGTCGAAGATCATTGTGAACAAGGATCAGCTTGATGAACTTCTCAGAGAACTGCGGATGAAGGCGCCGGACGAGATCAAGCGCTACCAGAAGATCATTGCCAATAAGGATGCGATTCTGGCCGATGCACAGGCGAAGGCTGACAATATGATTCAGGAAGCGCAGATTCATACCAATGAGCTGGTGAGCGAGCATGAGATCATGCAGCAGGCATTTGCCCAGGCTAACGAGATCGTAACAGCGGCCACAGAACAGGCGCAGCAGATTCTCGACAGCGCCACAAACGACGCCAATGATATCCGGATTGGCGCGGTTCAGTATACGGACGAGCTTTTAGCCAATGCGGAGAACATTATCGGACATACGCTGGATAGTTATACGGCAAAGTATGACGCCTTACTGAATACGCTGCAGGAAAGTTTTGATATGGTGCGCAACAACCGCTCCGAGTTAGAGATTCCGGAGCAGCCTATGACCAGTATGGAGGAAGATTTCGGTATGACGGGAGAGATAGATTTGTCGGAAGGCAGTTTGGAACCGATTTAAGAGGCGTATTTTTCTCATCTAAGTTTATTCGGTCGGAGAAAGAAGCGGATGCAGATACAAGCAGGCCGTCTTTTACAGGTACAGATAGAGAAACGTAAGCAGGCTGGTTACTGTCGCGGTAATCAGCTTTTCTATGACATACGGGAGAATTTTTAAGCCGGACTTTTGTATCATGGACGCGGTCTGAAAGACTGCGCAGAAGCCGCCGAAGGAGGTTTGCGCCATCAACAGGATATAGCGCACGGATGCAGGCAGCTTAAGCCGCGCCAGTATGGATAAGCCGGAGGTGATTTCCATGGAAGAAAGAAACAGCGGCTTTGCAGGGCAGGAACCTGGAATGAGCCGGGCGGACAGCCGGATGAATATGGCAAATAGCATCATGTAAAGCCCTACTTTTATGATGGCCTGAAAGCTGTCGGTCAGACAGGCATCCATCGCCCGGAGGAAGCCGATTTGCTTAATGGCGCCGGGATTTTTTACAGGAAGGGTATCCCGGCGGGATGAGGCCGGATTTTTTTGTGTATAATAGATACGGAATAGCTGTCCGGTAAGCAGCGGAGACAGAAACAGTATGAGAAAAAAGGGCGGATGAAGCTGTTGATCCGGAACATACTGCGTCAGCAGAATGCTCAGGACAAACATCGGGCTGGTATTGTTGCAGAAGGACAACAGATAAGCGCCTTCCGCGCAGGTAATCTGACGGTTCTTTACTAAGTCGGCGGATACCTTAGCGCCCATAGGGTAGCCGCAGAGAAAGCCGGTGAGAACGGCAAAGGAACCTGCCGGCGATACGCCTGGGAAACCTTTCATAAAAGGACCGAGCATTTTTGCCAGCAGGGATATGGTGTCGGTATACATCATAATATTTACAAGAATCATGAAGGGAAGCAGCGAAGGCAGAACAAACCGGTACCACAGGAGCAGCCCTTGCGCCGCGCCCGTGACAACTTCATGGTTATAGATCAGAAAGCTAAGAAAAAGAAGGAGTATCGTACCGGAGATAATATATTTGCGCATAAGTGTGTCCTGGTAGTTTTTCTCTACTAATTTACGCCGGATGAAACCGGATTATGAATGGCTGCGCAAAGGAGATTTGCTGCCGGCGCTTTCGTTTGTAGGTTTATCTGCGGACAGGCGAATCGTTTTAGGAAAGAAAAGGAGAGTGTGAGATGTCAGTATTAAGCGGGCTGGAGCCGAAAAAGGTATTTTATTTTTTTGAAGAGATTTGTAAGATTCCCCATGGTTCTTACCATACGAAAGAAATCAGCGACTACTGCGTGGATTTTGCAAAGAAGCGCGGTCTGTGGGTGTACCAGGATGAGGCGGATAATGTAATCATTAAGAAACCGGGAACCAAAGGGTATGAGAATGCGGAAACAATTATATTGCAGGGGCATCTGGACATGGTTTGTGAGAAGACGTCCGACTCTCCCTGCGATTTTCAAAAAGACGGACTGGAATTGGAGATCCGGGACGGCTATGTGACTGCGAAGAATACCACCTTAGGAGGCGACGACGGCATTGCGGTGGCAATGATGCTGGCAGTTCTGGATAGCGGCGAAATTTGCCACCCTCCCGTTGAAGCGCTTTTTACAAGCGACGAGGAAGTGGGAATGGGCGGGGCGAAGGCCTTAGATATGACGCGTCTTACCGGCCGGATGCTGATTAATATTGATTCCGAAGAAGAGGGAATTCTAACGGCGGGGTGCGCCGGCGGATTCCGGTTCGACGCCCATATATCGGTATCTTATGAAAAGGCGGAGGGCGTCGCGCTTATGGTTACCATCGGCGGCCTGAACGGAGGGCATTCCGGATGCGAGATCCATAAGCAGAGAGGAAACGCCCATGTTCTGATGGCAAGGCTCTTAAATCATCTGGGCAGGAAGATGCCTCTGAACATAGCGGAGCTTGCCGGGGGAAGAGCAGATAATGTGATTGCGGCAAAGAGCGAGGCAAAGATTGTAATTTCCAGGAAGGATCAAGAGATGTGTATGGAAGCCATCCATCGGATGGAAGAAGTCTGGAAATCCGAATTTGGCGAGGATGAGCCGGGACTTTTCACAGAGGTGAAGGAGGATAGGGCAGACCAGGCGTTTACACAGGAAGCTTCAAAGCGGGTTATCGCGTATTTAACCCTAATGCCTAACGGCGTTATGTGCATGGAACGACAGATGGAAGGATCGGTGGAGACGTCCTTAAATGCAGGAGTGGTCTGTACCGAGAATGGGGAGGTCGTCGTTTCTCATTTGGTAAGAAGTTCTCTGGAATCGAAGAAGGAGGAATTAAAGGAGCGGCTTTATGCCGCGGCGGAGTCCGCAGGAGGCAAAGGCGAGACGAGGGACGAATATCCGGCCTGGAACTACCGCAGGGAATCGAAGCTTCGCGATCGTATGAAGAGGGTATACCAGGAGATGTACGGAAGAGAGCCGGAGGTGATTACCATTCATGCAGGCTTAGAATGCGGACTATTCGTAGGCAAAGCGCCGGAGTTAGACTGTATTTCTTTTGGACCGGAACTTCTGGATGTGCATTCGGTGAATGAGCGGATGAATATAGAGTCGGTGGAGCGAAGTTATAACTATCTGCTGGAGGTTCTGAAAGCGCTGAGGTAATTCATATAGTAATACAAAAACAGAGAGAATATCATGAGGATTTTGAGAAACTACCTGATTATTGTATTATTGCTCGTTTTATTTAGCGTCATGTATCAGCACAGAATTTATGAGGCGGCGTTGGAGAGAAGGATTTCGTCGGAAGGAATCGAGAACGAAGGGTTCCGGGCGGATTTTTACAGCGACGCTATGAGGAAAGACAGGGAATTTCTATCGGAAGCCTGTCTTTCTTTTCTTTCCGCGGTGGAGAAGGACGTCCGGTATTTCCCGATCCCTTTGTCGGAAGCGGATGCTTCGCTTGGGACTTCCTATGTGGATTCCTGGATGGGAGAGCGGGAGTACAAGGGAAAGGGCGTACATGAAGGAACGGACATTATGGCGGATAGAAATGAGAGAGGGATTTATCCGGTAGTCAGTATCAGCGACGGGATTGTTACAAATCTGGGGTGGCTTGAGAAAGGCGGGTACCGGATTGGAATTACGTCTCCGTCCGGCGTATATTTCTACTATGCCCATCTGGATTCCTACGGGGACATTCAGGAGGGAGATACGGTAATGGCTGGTCAGTTTTTGGGATTTATGGGGGATTCCGGGTATGGAGAGGAGGGGACTGTGGGTCAGTTTCCGGTGCATCTTCATCTTGGAATTTACAGTTTTGAGGAGGGGAAGGAAATCAGCGTGAATCCTTACTATGTGCTGTTGGAGCTAGAAGACAAGAAGTTGAAATATTATTACATATAAGGTATAATATATAAATAAGCGATAGCAGTAACTGTATGGAGGGAGCCGCATGTATTTGCCGGAAGAATTTGAAGAAAAGATGCGAAGGCTTCTTGGCCGGGAGTATGAAGCGTATCTAGCCTGTTATGAAGAACCCAGATATTATGGGCTTCGCGTGAATACAAAGAAAATATCGGTTGATGAATTTATTCGTATCTGTCCTTTTGAAATCCGCCCTGTTCCCTGGATCGAGAATGGATTTTATTATGATGGGGAGAAGGTTTCTCCGGCGAAACATCCCTATTATTTTGCAGGACTGTATTATCTTCAGGAGCCTAGCGCTATGACGCCGGCAAATCGACTGCCCATTGAACCGGGGGACCGGGTTCTGGATCTGTGCGCAGCGCCGGGCGGGAAGGCTACCGAATTGGGAGCAAAGCTTTCAGGGTACGGCATGCTGGCCGCCAATGATATCAGCAGTTCCAGGGCGAAGGGACTTTTGAAGAACATTGAACTGTTTGGTATCGGCAACGTGCTGGTACTTAGCGAAGAGCCGGGAAGGCTTGCGGCGTATTTCCCGGAGTATTTTGATAAGATATTAATTGACGCCCCTTGTTCCGGAGAAGGAATGTTCCGGAAGGATAAGAAGATGGTGAAGGCGTGGAAAGAACATGGACCGGAGTATTTCTCGAAGCTTCAGAGGAATATCATTCTGCAGGCGGCGGATATGCTTCGTCCGGGGGGATATATGCTGTACTCAACCTGTACCTTCGACGGCCTGGAGAATGAGGGGACTATTGGGTATCTGCTTAACGAGCGTCCCGATTTTTCCATAGAAGAAATTCGTCCTTACGAAGGTTTTGGGGAGGGAAGGCCGGAGGAGATTCCTGCCCGGGAACTGCCGGATATGAGAAAAACAATCCGTATTTTTCCGCATAAAATGCAGGGAGAGGGACATTTTCTTGCGCTTCTGAAAAAGGGCGGGGAACTGGAAAGGACGCCGGTTGCTGCCGAAAAGAAGGGAAAAGGAAAGCTGCCGGAGGAACTGGGGAGTTTTCTGGAGAAGATTGACTGGAACGCAATCGGCGGAGAATTTGACGCCGGATGTATCGAACTGCGCGGCGGCCGGGCGTATTATATGCCGGAAGGCCTGCCGCAATTAACCGGAATCCGCTTCCTGCGGACCGGGCTATTGCTGGGAGAATTGAAAAAGAACCGATTTGAACCAAGTCAGGCTCTTGCAATGTGCCTAGATCACGGGGCTTATCCGGATACCGTTTCTTTTTCAGCGGAGGACGGACGTGTCCTTCGTTATTTGAAAGGCGAGACGTTAGACGCGGCAGAACTGCTGCCTGCGAAAGCAAAAGGGTGGTATCTGGTTTGTGTGGACGGGTATCCTTTGGGGTGGAGCAAGGCGGCAGGCGGGATGCTGAAGAATAAATATCTGCCGGGGTGGCGCTGGAATGCGTAAGAATCAGCCGGTTGAAGTTTGGAATGGAGGAAGAGCCGATGATACGTCTGGATAAGTATCTGGCCGATATGGGCGTAGGAACCAGGTCGGAGGCGAAGCGGCTGATCCGCCAGGGAAAGGTAACGGCGGACGGCGCCGCGGTAAAGAGTCCGGAGTACAGGATTGACGAGACGTCGGCCTGCGTCCGGGTGGAAGGAAATGAAATTTCTTATATAAAGTATGAGTACTATATGCTGAATAAGCCGGCAGGGGTCGTGTCCGCTACGGAGGATCCGAAAGAGAAGACGGTGCTGGAGCTGATTACAGGAAGGAAGCACAAGGGTCTGTTTCCGGTGGGGCGCCTTGATAAAGATACGGAAGGATTGCTTTTGATTACCAACGACGGAGCGCTTGCCCATCGGCTTCTCTCTCCGAAAAAGCATGTGGACAAGACCTATTATGCAAGAGTAAAAGGGTTGGTGACAAAAGAAACGGTACGGCAGTTCTCCGCCGGAATGGATATCGGGAAAGGGCGGGAAGAACGAACTATGCCTGCCAAGCTTCGGATAATCCAGGCGGGAGAAATCTCGGAAGTCCGGCTGGTCATACAGGAAGGGAAATACCATCAGGTAAAGCGAATGTTTCAGGCTGTGGGAATGGAAGTTCTGTATCTGAAACGGGAAGCTTTCGGCGGAATTTCTCTGGATGAAGCATTGCCGCCGGGAGGCGCGCGCAGACTGACAAAGGAAGAATTGGGGTTGTTAAATGGCAGAGAAACAGATGGAGATGCTGAAAGGCATGGACGCGATTATATTTGATATGGACGGTACGCTGATTGATTCCATGTGGGTTTGGGAGTCGGTTGATTTGGATTTTTATAAGAAATACAAGCTGAAAGAGCCGCCGGAGGACTTTTATCAGAGGATGGAAGGCATGAGCTTTACAGAAACGGCGGGGCTGTTTCTGGAGGTTTTTCCGACCTTAACCCAGTCTTTAGAAGAAATTAAGGCAGAGTGGATACGTATGGCCTTTCAGAAATATACGACGGAAGTAACCTTAAAACAGGGAATCCGGGAATTTTTGAAAGAGCAGAAGAAAAGGGGACTCAAACTGGGGATCGCCACAAGCAACGGTATGGAACTGGTGACGGCAACGCTGCAGGCTCTGGATATTGACAAGTATTTTGATTCCGTCCACACATCCTGCGAGGTGGAAAAAGGAAAGCCTTCGCCGGATATTTATCTGCTGGTTGCAGGCGACTTAGGCGTGGAGCCGGAAAAATGTCTGGTATTTGAGGATGTTCCTATGGGCATCCTGGCCGGAAAGAACGCGGGGATGCGTACCTGCGCTGTGGAGGATGCGTATTCAAAGGCTCAGGATGAGAAGAAGAGAACCCTTGCGGACTATTACATAAAGAACTACGATGAGATTACCGGCCTGTACGGCGGGCAGCTTACATGAAACGGAGTTGCGCCGGAAAGGTCGGGAACAGAAAGCTTCTGGAGGAGAAGCGGCAGAAAGAGCTTGGGAAGATGAAGGAGCAGTAGACGATGGGACAGGGATTTTTACCGGTCTGTAAAGCAGATATGAAGGCGCGGGGATGGGAGCAGGTAGATTTCGTTTATGTTTCCGGGGACGCTTATGTGGATCATCCTTCTTTCGGCCATGCGGTGATTACCCGGTTGTTAGAAGCCCACGGCTATAAGGTGGGGATCATAGCCCAGCCGGATTGGAGAGACAAGAACAGTATTACTGTTTTCGGAGAACCAAGGTTAGGTTTTCTGGTGTCGGCGGGGAATATGGATTCCATGGTAAATCATTATACCGTATCCAAAAGGCGCAGGGCTGCCGACGCCTATACCCCCGGCGGTAAGACGGGAAAACGTCCGGATTACGCGGCGGTGGTATATGGGAATCTCATTCGGCAGATCTATAAGCAGACGCCTGTGATTTTAGGGGGAATCGAGGCAAGCCTCCGAAGATTGGCGCACTATGATTACTGGTCGGATAAGCTGAAACGATCGATTCTTTTGGATTCCGGAGCAGATTTGATTTCTTACGGTATGGGAGAACGGTCGATTTTAGAGATTGCGGAGGCCTTAGATTCGGGTCTTAAGGCGGCAGATCTGACTTTTATAGGCGGTACCGTGTATAAGACGAAAGATTTGGAAGATGTTTATGACGGACTTCTGCTGCCATCCTATGACGAAATGAGAGACAGGACACAAAAATATGCGGAAAGTTTCTATATTCAGTATTGTAATACGGATTTTATTACCGGAAAAAGGCTGATCGAGCCATATGGAACACATCTGTACGTGGTGCAGAATCCCCCCGCAAAACCCCTGACCAGGGAAGAAATGGACGCGGTATATGAGTATCCCTATGAAAGAACTTACCATCCTTCCTATGAGGAGGCGGGCGGGGTACCGGCCATTCAGGAAGTGAAGTTTAGCCTGGTCAGCAGCAGGGGCTGCTTTGGAGGCTGCAGTTTCTGCGCCCTGACCTTTCACCAGGGAAGGATTGTACAGACCAGGAGTCATGAATCGCTGCTGAGAGAAGCAGAGCAGATTACAGTAGATAAGGACTTTAAGGGGTATATCCATGATGTGGGAGGGCCTACGGCGAATTTTCGGGAGCCTTCCTGTGAGAAACAGATGAAACATGGGGTATGTAAGAACAAACAGTGCCTGTATCCGAAACCCTGTAGGAATCTTAAGGTTACCCACAGGGATTACATCAGCCTTTTGCGGAAGCTGAGGGCTGTGAAAGGAGTAAAGAAGGTATTTATCCGGTCCGGGATCCGTTTCGATTATGTGATGGCGGATCCGGAAGACACGTTCCTTCGGGAACTGTGCAAATATCATGTGAGCGGGCAGCTTAAGGTGGCTCCGGAGCATGTGTCAAATCAGGTGCTTTGCAGAATGGGAAAACCGGAATACAAGGTATATGAGCGGTTTGCGGCAAAGTACAGAAAGATGAACGAGAGACTGAAGAAGGATCAGTATCTAGTTCCCTATCTGATGTCTTCCCACCCGGGTTCTTCGCTAAAGGAAGCGGTGGAACTGGCGGAGCATCTGCGGGACTTCGGGTATATGCCGGAGCAGGTGCAGGATTTCTACCCCACGCCTTCTACACTGTCTACCTGCATGTATTATACGGGACTTGATCCAAGGGATATGTCGCCGGTGTATGTGCCGAAAAATCCCCATGAGAAGGCGATGCAGAGGGCGCTGATCCAGTACCGGGATCCGAAAAATTATCGGTTGGTACTAGAGGCGCTGCGGAGGACGGGCCGTATGGATCTGGCAGGATTTGGAAAGGACTGTCTGATTCGTTCGGAAGGGAGCCGGAAGGGGAAAGGGCCGGGAAGAGAAGGCGCAGGTTCCTGCGGGGAACATAGAACGGCAAAACAAAGCGCTGCCGGCCAGCCGCAGAAGGACGGCGGAGGAAATGGAAAAAAGAAACGGACCATTCGGAATGTCCATAAAAGTAAGAAAGATAGATCAATCTGAAAATAAGGGGAGAGCAGCATGAGAATAAAAAAAGGACAGGCCGGGTATCTGTCTGTACGGAAAAAAAGTCTTGGTCTTCAGGCTCTGTTCGGGTTCATCCTGGTAGCGGTGCTTCTGATTACCGGATATATGAGAACTCAGTCAAGGATGAACTTATTTACCGTTCTTGCGGTACTCGGGTGCCTTCCTTCGGCAAAAGCTCTGACAGAATGGATTGCTGTTCTTCCTTATAACACCATAGAAAAACAAATTGCAGAAGAAATTCTGGAAAAAAGTTCGCTTCTTACCACTGCCTTTGATATGGTGATCACCAGCAGGGATAAGATTATGCCGGTGGACGCGGTGGTTATTTCCAATCACACCGTATTCGGTTATGCCGGTAATCCGAAGACACAGCCGGAAGAAGCCGCAAAGCATATCAAAAACATTTTGGCGGAGAACCGGCATGTGGGCGTTACAGTGAAAGTTTTCGCGGATTACGTACCGTTTCTGTCTCGGGCAGAAGGGCTCAACAGCATAATAGAAGTGAATCATTCCGCGGATCGGAAGTTGGAAGAGGAGATCCGAAGGATTATATTAAATATTTCCATGTAACGGGTTGGGTGAAGGATGAAAGAGATTATGATATCCCAGAGGGAAGAGGGGCAGCGGCTGGATCGGTTCTTAGGCAAATATATGGATCGGGCTCCGACGGGATTCTTCTATAAAATGATGCGTAAAAAGAATATTGTATTAAACGGAAAGAAAGCATCCGGAGGGGAAAAGCTGCATGCAGGGGATCAAATCAAACTGTTTTTGTCGCAGGAAACTATTGAAAAGTTCTCCGGGGCGGTTCCGGTATCTCTTCCGGAACCGCAGACAGAGCTTGCGGTTCTATACGAGGACGATCATGTGCTGCTTGTGAACAAACCGGTGGGAATGCTGTCCCAGAAGGCAAAAGCCTCGGACGTATCTTTAGTGGAGCTGATTACAAGCTATCTTTTGGAGACGGGAAGTCTGACCCGGTCGGATTTGCGAAGCTTTCGGCCTGGGATCTGCAACCGGCTGGACAGGAATACTTCAGGAATCGTAACCGCCGGTAAGAGTCTGGCGGGTCTGCAGGCTTTGAGCCTTGGTTTCCGGCAGCGGAGTTTTGGGAAGTATTACCGATGCCTGGTAAGAGGCAGTGTGACGGAGGAAAGACATGTCCGGGGATATCTAAGGAAGGATGCGGGAAAGAACCAGTCGGTTATAGAAGCGCATCAAACAGAAGGCGCGGATTTCATTGAGACCGAATACCGGCCCATCAAAGCGGGAAACGGATATACGCTGCTGGAAGTTCGTCTGCTTACCGGGAAACCTCATCAAATCCGGGCGCATTTGGCTTCGGAGGGATACCCGATTCTTGGCGATTACAAATATGGGGACCGGAAAACAAACGACCGGTTCCGAAAGGAATACGGCCTTTCCTCGCAGCTTCTTCATGCATACCGGCTGGAATTTCCCCGGCTGGATTCGGTGCTGGCGCCTTTGTCCGGCAGGATATTCTGCGCAGGAGAGCCGGAGCTGTTTTTGCGGATACAGAAAAATTTAATAGGAAAGACAGAGGAATAGAATTGTAATGAGTACCTGGAATACCAGAGGCCTGCGGGGATCCACGCTGGAAGATATGATCAACAGAACGAACGAGCGATATTTGGAACAGAAGCTGGCGCTGATTCAGAAGATTCCAACCCCCATTACTCCGGTTCGCATGGACAAGGAACACCGGCAGATTACGCTGGCATATTTTGAACAGCGCAGCACCGTGGATTATATCGGGGCGGTGCAGGGCGTTCCGGTGTGTTTTGACGCAAAAGAATGCAATACGGATACGTTTCCTATTCATAATATCCATGAACATCAGGTAGTTTTTATGGAGAACTTTGAGCGGCAGGAAGGGGTTGCGTTTCTGCTTATTTATTATACAGCGAGAAATAAGCTGTATTATATGCGGTTTCAGGAAGTGAGAAAGTTCTGGAACCGGGCGATGGAAGGGGGGCGCAAGAGCTTCCGCATTGAGGAACTGGACGCGGCTTTTTTTATGGAATTAAGAGGGGGATGCCTGATTCCCTACCTAGACGCGCTGAATCTGGATCTGGGACAGCGGTGACGGAGCGCTGTTAAGTGAATGAACACTTGACAGAGATGGGAAAAGTGCGTATAATTCAATGAGATTTTAATATGGTAGCGGAGTAAAGTACGGGATAGGGAGAATGAAACGATGAAACAATTACAGCATACGCCGGAAGGAGTCCGGGATATTTATAATATTGAATGTGGGAAGAAGCTTGCTTTGGAGAGCAGGCTTCATAAGGTACTCCAACTGTATGGATACCGGGATATCCAGACGCCGACCTTTGAATTTTTTGATGTGTTCCGTGAGGAAATTGGAACGATTCCCTCAAAGGAATTGTATAAGTTTTTTGATAAGGAGGGCAACACGCTGGCGCTTCGCCCTGATTTTACACCCTCCATCGCAAGGGCGGCGGCTACGCTGTTTCCGGATAACGGTATGCCTGTCAGGTTGTGTTATACGGGCAATACGTTTCTGAACTATACCGGAAGCTACCAGGGGCGGATGCGGGAGACAACTCAGATGGGAGCGGAGTTAATCGGCGTGGATTCTGTAGAAGGGGATGCGGAGATGCTGGCTATGGTAACAGACTGTTTTACCACCATCGGACTCCGTGATTTTCAGTTAAGCGTAGGAATCGTGGATTATCTCCAGAGTCTGATCGAAGACGCCTCTCTTGACGAGGAAGCCGAAAACCGGGTCAGAGATCTTATCGGGAACCGGAATTTCTTTGGCGTGGACGAATATTTAGAAAGCATCAAAGTAAGACGCAGCGCAAAAGAAGCGTTTGCCGCGCTGGAAGATATGTACGGCGGCAGGGACGCGCTGCGTCAGGCGAAGGACATCGCGCCCAATTCCAAAGCGGTAAAGGCGGTTCGGAGGCTGGAACGGATCTATGATATACTGAAAGTTTACGGTATGGAGAAAAATATTACCTTTGATTTCAGTATGGGCGGGGGATACGGATATTATACCGGCATTATTTTCCGTGGGTATACGCACGGCACAGGGGACGCGGTGGTGAAGGGCGGCAGGTACGACTGCTTGTTGGAGAAATTCGGCAGGAAGTCTCCTTCCATCGGTTTTGCCCTCGTAATCGACCAATTAATGAACGCCTTAAACCGGCAGCATATCCGCATTTCCTATGCCAGAAAAAATACGCTGATCCTCTATGACGAGGGGAAACAAAAAAAAGCCATTAAGCTTGCCAAAGACTTCCGGGATAAATGTAAAAATACGGAGATCCTGCGGCGGTCTCCGGCAAAGAGCCTGGAAGATTATATGGAATATGGAAAAGAAAATTATGCCGGCAACCTGATCTACATACAGGATAATCATCAGATCGTGATGATTAATCTGGTGACCGGCGAACAGAAACTGATTAATCCAAATAGATAGGAGCCGGTTATGAGATATCTTACATTTGCCCTTGGAAAAGGGCGCTTAGCGGAGAGAACGCTGGAATTGTTTGAACAAATTGGGATTACCTGCGAGGAGATGAAAGAGAAAGATTCCAGGAAGCTTATTTTTATAAATGAAGAATTAAGACTTCGGTTTTTCTTGGCAAAGGGGCCGGACGTGCCTACCTACGTGGAATATGGAGCGGCGGATATCGGAGTGGCGGGCAGGGACACCATACTGGAAGAGAGCCGCAAGGTTCACGAGGTTTTGGATCTGGGATACGGAAAATGCCGTATGTGCATCTGCGGACCGAAAAGCGCGGCGGGATATTTAAAGCGTCGGGAACTGATCCGGGTTGCGACGAAATATCCTAGTATCGCAAAAGATTATTTCTATAATGTGAAGCACCAGACCGTAGAGATTATTAAGCTGAACGGCTCGATTGAGTTGGCGCCGATCGTGGGCCTTTCGGAGGTGATCTGCGATATTGTGGAAACCGGGTCTACATTAAGGGAAAACGGACTTTCCGTGTTAGAAGAAGTCTGTCCGCTGTCAGCCAGGATGATCGTGAATCCCGTCAGTATGCGTATGGAAAGCGCGCGAATTAAGGATTTGATACAGCGGCTTAGGGCAGTCATTTAAGAAAGGAACAAAACACAATGAGAATACGAAGGCTGGATAAGGAAACCAGAGCAGACCTGCTGGAGAATCTGCTGAAACGAAGTCCGGGAAATTATAGACAGTATGAGAAAACCGTGGCGGAGATTCTAGAGCGGGTCCGAACGGAAAAAGACGCGGCATTGTTTGAATATACCGCCCGGTTCGACGGGGCGGAGATTCATGAGGGAAATATCCGGGTAACAGAAGATGAGAAGAAAGAGGCTTATGAGGCGGCCGGGGAGGAGCTGGTGCGGATTATACGCAGAGCCCTTGCCAACATCCGCAGCTACCACGAGAAACAGAGGCAGTATAGCTGGTTCGACAGTAAACCAGACGGGACGCTTTTGGGACAGAAAGTAACGCCCCTGCGCCGGGTGGGAGTTTATGTACCGGGAGGAAAGGCGGCTTATCCGTCTTCGGTTCTGATGAATATTGCTCCTGCAAAGGCGGCGGGCGTGGACGAGATTATTATGGTAACGCCTCCAGATAGGGACGGCAAGATCAATCCCCATACGTTAGTTGCAGCCTGCGAGGCTGGGGCGGACGTCATTTACAAAGTAGGGGGCGCGCAGGCGGTGGGCGCACTGGCTTACGGAACGGAAAGTATCCCAAAAGTAGATAAGATCGTGGGACCGGGCAATATTTATGTTGCGCTGGCGAAAAGAGCCGTGTACGGCCATGTAAGTATTGACGCTATTGCAGGACCCAGTGAGATTTTAGTAATCGCGGATGAAACGGCGAATCCCAGATATGTGGCGGCGGATCTGCTTTCTCAGGCGGAACATGACGAACTGGCTTCGGCGATTCTAGTAACCACCAGTGAAGAACTGGCGAAGGAGGTATCTAAGCAGACAGACTTGTTCTTACAGGAACTTTCCAGAGCGGATATCATCCGGAAATCCCTGGATAATTACGGTTATATCCTGATTGCGGATACCATGGAGGACGCCGTTGATACTGCCAATGAGATTGCTTCGGAGCATTTAGAGATTATGACAAAGGATCCCTACGACATTATGACCAGGATCCGGAATGCGGGAGCTATTTTTCTGGGAGAGTATGCCAGCGAGCCTCTTGGGGATTATTTTGCAGGCCCGAACCATGTGCTTCCGACCAACGGAACCGCAAAATTTTTCTCCCCCCTGTCGGTGGATGATTTTATTAAGAAATCAAGCATGATCGGTTATTCTAAAGAGGGGCTTAGGAAGGTACATGAAGATATTGAAGCGTTTGCCGAGGCGGAGCATTTGACGGCGCACGCCAATTCTATAAAAGTTAGATTTGAGTAAAATTCGGAAAGGGGGGATACCGATGAACAGGGTGGCATCCTGTAAACGGACAACAAAAGAAACGGATATTGCCGTAACGATCCATTTAGACGGCCAGGGCAAAAGTGAGATTCATACCGGAATCGGTTTTTTTGACCATATGCTGGAGGGTTTTTCCCGCCACGGTTTGTTTGATCTGGAGGTGAGAGCAGAAGGAGACTTGTGTGTGGACAGCCATCACACCATTGAGGATACGGGAATCGTATTAGGAACCGCCATTAGCGAGGCTCTGGGCGATAAGGCGGGGATTAAGCGATACGGAAGCTTTCTGCTTCCTATGGACGAGACGCTGGCGCTTTGCGCCATCGATTTGTCCGGCAGACCCTATCTGAACTATCAGGCAGATTTTACCTGTGGAAAACTGGGAGATATGGATACGGAGATGATAAAGGAATTTTTCTACGCCGTGTCCTACAGCGCCGCTATGAATTTGCATCTAAAGATTATGGACGCAGGCAATAACCACCACATGGCGGAGGCGTTGTTTAAAGCATTTGGAAAGGCGCTGGATATGGCGACGGCAGAGGAACCAAGAATGAAAGAAGCGTGGACTACAAAAGGCACGCTGCAGAGGACGGCGACATGATTTATAAGAGAGTAATTCCATGTATATTTATCGACGCGGGAAAAGCGGTGAAATGGTTTGATGATAAAACGGTACTTACGGATGACGTGGTCACGTTAGCCAGGTATTACAGCGAGCATGGAGCGGACGAACTGTTGGTTTTTGATCTGTCGGATTCGGACGAGGAACATGACGAGTCGATCACGCTGATGAAAAAAATCAATCGGGTTATCCGGATTCCTATGATTGCCGGAGGAAATATCAGGCGTCAGGAGGATGTGAAGAAGATTCTTTACACGGGAGCGAAGCGGGTTCTGATTAATTTTTCAAAAAAACACAGTGTGAGTATGATGGAAGAGGCCGCTCTGCGGTTCGGAAAGGAAAAGATCGCGGTATCTCTGAATGATTTTGATACCCTGTTCAAGCACCAGCACGCGATCAATGATCACTGCAGTGAGATTGTATTTATGCATCGGCTGGATTTGGATTCTGTTATGAATACCACGGAGATTCCCTGCGTGATTTTGACCGATACCATGGACGAACCGGAGTTGTTCCGAATCCTGAAGTGTCCGGGGGTCAGGGGCTTGTCCGGAAAATATGTGAGTCAGACCGATATGGAATTTAACAGGTTTAAAGAGAAGTGCGAACAGGAAGAGATTCCCATGACTTCTTTTGAAAGCATCATGGAATTTTCGGAATTCAAGCTGAACGCGGACGGTTTGATTCCGGTTATCGTACAGCAGTATAAGACTCAAGAGGTTCTGATGATGGCTTATATGAACAGGGAAGCCTTTTACGCCACCATTAAGACCGGCAAGATGACGTATTTCAGCCGCAGCCGGCAATGTTTGTGGGTGAAGGGAGAGACCAGCGGTCATTATCAATATGTGAAGTCCCTGACCATAGACTGCGATAAGGATACGCTGTTAGCCAAGGTAGAGCAGGTGGGAGCGGCCTGCCATACCGGAAACGAAACCTGTTTTTTCCAGCCGATTGTGGGAACGGATTTCGACGAGAGGAATCCGCTGCGGATTTTTGAATCTCTTTATGAAACCATTGAAGACAGGAGGAAGAATCCCAAGGAAGGCTCCTATACCAACTACTTATTTGACAAAGGGATTGATAAAATTCTTAAGAAAGTGGGAGAGGAGGCGGCGGAGATCATCATTGCCGCAAAGAATCCGAATCCTGAAGAGATTAAGTATGAGATGGCGGATTTTCTGTATCACGCCATGGTGCTAATGGTTGAACGCGGAGTAGACTGGGAAGATATTGTCAGAGAGCTTGCCGACAGGTAATGGGCATAAACGGGTAAGTTTCGGCATAGATTTATGATATAGGCTAAGCCTTGGGCCTTATTTTACGTAAAGGCTAAGGCTTTGAGATATCAGGAAAAACATATAGGAGGCATATCTGTGAACCAGTCAGAAAAGAGAAGGAAAGAGCTGTTGGAATCTGCCAGGGCGATGTACCGGGATAACCGCGTACCTCCGGCCGTGCATCCCAGATACGGTAATATATACGCGGAGCTGTACGGAGAGGAGGCGCCGGCAGGAAGTCTGGGGCTTAGGGTAATTTTATGCTGTATTCTGTTCGCTGCATTTGTCATGATGGATTATAAGGACATGCAGATTGCCCAGGTGAGCAGTCAGATGGTAACACAGACGATTGAATCAGATTCCGAACTTGCGGAGGCATGGAATGATCTATAAAGGAATAAAAGGAAAGAAAAAGAGGACAAACCAATGAAAAAGAAAGGACTGATCCTTCTGTCGGGCATAATGCTTTTGGGAGCGCTGTCTGCCGGCGGATGTGAAAAAAAGGAAGCTGCGGACGACTATCTTGGACGTTATATTACGAGAGCCAAAGAATCCGAAGGGGAACTGGAAAGCGTTCTTGAGGACGGTATCGTACAGGTAAAAGAGGACGAGGAATATGTGATTGATTTTCCGGAGGAATTGAAAAAGCCATATGAAGCGTTTCTTCAAGAGGCGTTAAAACAGGTGCAGTTTGAACTGAATAAGGCGGATAAGGAATCGGAGGACACTTATTTGGTAAGAGTTACCTATGAACCCTTAGATATTGCTTCGGTTACACAGGCCATTAATGAGGAATATGCGAAGAATATCGCGTCTACAGACCTGACTACAGAGGCGAAGGTTCTGATTGAGAAAGATATCGAGCTTTTAGCGTCGGCAGACAAACAGCAGAAGAAATCCCAAACGATTCAGGTGAAGAAATCCGGGGATACTTTTGAAATTGAAGAAGAGGATGTGAAGGAGCTTCTAAAATCAGCCCTTCCCGGGTATATGGCGCCTTATACGGCTGTTGCAGGCGTGTTTGATATGCGTGATTTTATCCAGGCCTATTTAGACGCCAGCTTTAAAGGGGAAACGGAGAGGTATCAGCTCCATACGGGGCAGACTGCCGAGGAGGCGGCTGCGGGGTATGAAGAATCTTTTTCTGAATTCCGGCTGGACGAGCTTTCCGACGAACAGAACGACCGGCTAATGAATGCAATGAAGGCGATTTTTAAGAACTGTCAGTATTCGGTAGGTATTACCAAAATGAATACACTGACAGAATATGTATTTGATATGACAACTAAGCCGAATACAAGTATCTTAAATGCGGTGGATGAGCTGAACGCGGGCGTTTATTACAGCCAGGAGGCAGTAAACGAAGCGTGTTTGGAAATATATGAAAAATACGCCGCGCAGCCGACCTATGACGAAGAGAAAACGATTACGGTTACCTGGAATGCGTTCAAAATGTTGAGCGATCAATTGGACGACGCAGAGTATAACAATATGCTGAATGCGATTATCCCAACAGAATAGAAAGTATGTTGAAAAATAAAAAGAGGGCGCCGCTCAATCATGTGATTTGATGATTTTGCGCCGCCTTCTTTTTGCGTGGATTTTATGAACGGTTCATTCCGGTTTTTAGCTTGAATCTTCCTACTAAGCTCTTCATAAGCTGAGACTGGCTGGAAAGTTCTTCGCTGGCAGCCGCGCTTTCTTCGGCGGTTGCAGAATTGGTCTGTACAACACTGGAAATCTGATCGATTCCCATGGTGATCTGAGAAACGGCAGACGCCTGGTTGCTGCTGGCTTTGGAAATCTGAGCAATGATATCAGTCATCTCGGTGACTCCATTTACAGCCTGGATGAGGGACTGAGCCGTCTCGTCGGCAATCTGGGTTCCGTTTTCTACTGCCTTGAGAGAATTCTCAATCAGCGCGGAAGTGTTTTTGGATGCTTCCGCACTCTTGCTTGCCAAATTCCGTACTTCATCGGCTACCACTGCGAACCCTTTTCCGGCGGATCCTGCCCGGGCAGCTTCGACAGCGGCATTCAGAGCCAGTATATTAGTCTGGAATGCAATATCTTCGATGGTCTTAATGATCTTTCCGATTTCATTGGAGCAGGAACTGATATCGCTCATTGCTTGTATCATATGCTGCATTTTCTCGTTGCTGGTATTCATCTCGGCGCTGACCGTGTCGGCCATGGTATTCGCTTGCTTTGCGCTGTCCGCATTTTCTTTTACTTTTTCCGAAATCTCATTGATGGTGGCTGCGAGTTCCTGGACGGAACTAGCCTGCTCGGTGGCTCCTTGGGAAAGCGCCTGCGCGCCGTTGGATACCTGATCGGAACCGTTTGCCACCTGCACGGAGCTGTTGCTGATCTGGAGCAGGGTATCGTTGAGCTTGTCGGCAATACCGCGGAAGGATACAAGCAGCGGATAGAAGCCGCCGGTATATTCTTCTTCACAGATGGAATCTACAGTAAAATCTCCGGCCGCCATTTTTGCAAGAAATTTGTTTTCATCGTCAATAATAACCTGAAGTTTCCGGATAAGACGGCGTACCTGTTCGGCGAGAACGCCCAGCTCATCCTTAGAGGTATAGGAAATCTCGATGTCTAAATCTCCCTGAGCCATCCTGGTAGCGGCCTGTTCGATTTCTGAGATTGGAAATTTGATCAGCCTTATGATTACAAAGGAGAAGAATACGCCTACAAGGATGATCGCAATGATAATCCCGGCCATCAGGAATACGGCGGTACGGTACAGGGACGCGCTGTATTTTGCCGCTTCATCGCTTCCTTCCGTGTTGTATGTAATGATATCGTTAAAAGCGCCGTTCAGTGAATTATACAGTTCGACGCACTCTCCTTCGAGAATTGCGCGCGCTTCTTCGGTGCGGTTCTGTTCCGCCAGTGAAATCATTTCTTCGTCCAACGCTAAATACTGGGTCCAGAAATTCATAGCGGCGTCATAGTAGCTCTGTTCATCCTTGTCAATTAATCCTTCGTACTTTGATAACAGCGCGGACATTTCCGCTTTTTCGCTGTCAAGGTACTGCAGACTGGATTTTTCTACTTCATCAGAGATGGCGGTCAGATATCCCAACTCGTTCAGACGGATATTGGACAGCGTGCCAGCCATATCTCTTGCAGTATCAATACTGGGAAGCCAGCTTGTAGTCATGTCTGTAGTTTCTTCATTTAGCTTTCCCATCAGAACAAATGACATACCTCCAATGATCAGCATGCCAAGCAGCGCGACTCCGATAAGAATGTAGAGTTTTAATCTGATTTTTAAATTACGTATGTAGTTGATCATGTTTCCGGTCTCCTTATTCATTACTTATTTTTCCTGTTCGTAACGACCATTCCATCTTCATTTGTAAAAGATCCTTATTGTTACGTAATACAGTAATTATATCGGCCAAATTAGAAAATTTGATAAGCAGAATATAAAATTTTAAACGGCTATAGATCTGCAAATACATCCATTTGCTTTTTTAACTCATCTACGATTTCCCTGTTAATATCCATGCGGTGCGTGATGTCGGACATGTCTTCAACCAGGCTTCTGGTACTGTCTGCAACGCCAGTGATTCCTGCGGCGCCTTCGTCGATTGCTTTTGTGATGCTCCCGATGGAATCGGCAATTTCTATCATAGAATGTCTTAGATGTTCCGTCCGGACGTTAAAAGCGTCTATCATATCTTTTACGTAATCGGCATCTTCTTTGTACTGTTTGCCGGAATGGACAAATTCCTGAAATTCTGTCAGAATGGTTTCATTCAGATAGTCGGCCATATCCTGCGAATGTCTGGAAAGGTTATGGACGGCGTTTGTTACAACCTTGTTTACGTCCTGTATGCGCTTGGCCGTTTCTCCGCAGGAATCCGCCAGTACTTTAATTTCTCTTGCAACGACGGCAAAGCCTTTGCCCGCGTCGCCGGCCCGCATTGCTTCTACCGAAGCGTTGATCGCGATTAAATTTGTGTTGGAAGAGATGGCTACGATATCCTTTGTCAGGCTGTTGACCTGATCCACGCTTTTGCTGTTCTCGATAGCTTCGGTCAGTACTTCCAAAATATCAGAGGCTTTTCTTCTGATAGACTCTGTGTTGGTCTGGGCGGATGCTTCCAGTTCATTGGCCCGGGTTTTCATGGCAGAAGAGTATTCCGTAATCGCGCCGCATTCTTCCGCCATATGGTGAACATCTTCTTTGATGTCTGCCGCGCTGCTGTTAATATTAGAAGCATTGCTTGCGACTTTTTGGATGGCTCCGGACAAAGAGTCTGCTAAAGCGGACAGTCCGATGGCGCTTTTACCCGAAGTACGGGTACGCTTTAACACTTCTCCGGCTACGGAATCAAGCTTTTCGGAACTTTCCTGCAGGGTACTGACCGTACCGCGGATAGGGGTAATCACATACTGCCGGATGATCCGGATTGCCGCGAGTACCAGTATTAGGCATGTCACGATTGACGCTGCCGCAATGATCAGTGAAATAATATAGACCGTCATCAGTTTTTTTCTGGCGCTTTCCGTCCGGGCGCTGACAGCGGCATAAAGTTCTTCGGTACTGCTTTCTATCGCGTCGCCGAAAACCGCCACATCCCCATTTGCAATTGCATAGGCTTCTTGGGTCTTACTGTCCGCGCTTGCGCATACAAGATAAACGAGCGCGTGTTTAAAAGAATCATAGTTCTCTAGAAGCCGGGTATAAATTTCCTTCTCGTCTCCAGCGACATAACCGCTGTATTTTTCCAAGTTTTCTTCTAGAATCTTTTCTTCTTCCTTGATCTGTTCTACAACGGTAATCATTGTATTATAGTCTGTGGCGACAATATGGGACAGAGCCATTTTGTGGATATTAATGGTGGAATAGCGTATATTCTGTAATGTCTGTGAGGTCACCATATCGTTGTCTACGATATTCGACGCGTTGGAATTAACGTTATTGATGCTGAAAACAGACAAAACGTTTGATATCAGCGCCACAACGCCTAGAAGTATAATAGGAAGAACCAGACGCTGTTGTATACTAAGCTTATTTTTCATGGGGTTTACAAATCCTTTCTATCGTTGTACCGCGTTTATCTTGAGACGACGCCTTCCGTCATTTGATTTAACTGTCTTTGCAGGTCTTCGCCGGATGGATTGCCAGCCGCCATATTTCCTGCAAATAGGGAAACAGGATCCCAGAATTTCCCGCCGATTCGCTGAAGCTGGGAAAATTCCGACTGTTCTAGAAGAGCGGAAATCGCGGGAGACTGCTGAATCTCTGCCGAATCCGCAACGTTTTTGTTCGCAGGGCCTTGTCCGCGCATCTCAAACCGGAGTTTTTGATTTTCCTCGCTGGTAATCCACTCTGCAAGTTTTGCGGCCCATTCGGGATGACTGGAATATGCGTTTACGCCGATGAGTTTACAGCCGGAAAAGGAGGCCATCTGTATCTGTTTGCCGCCGCAGGTGTAAGTAGGCAGCTTAACGGCTCCGGTATCCGCGCCCCACGCTTCTTCAATCGCGACCGCGTTCCAGACGCCGCTGACGCCGGCGATTACAGAGCCGTCCTGTACTCCTTGAAGAAATTCTGTATCGGTCCGGCTGGCAAAACCAGGACTTGCCGCGATCTGAAGCATGGCCTGGGCAACGTCAATCCCCCGAATGTCGCCGTCGGTCTGATTCCAGGTGCAGAAGTTGGTAATGCCGTCATCATTGAGACCTACCTTAAGTCCAGTATTGCCGAAAAAAGAATATACGTACCATGCCGAGGACCAGTCCATGGCAAACAACCGGCCGTTTGCCGCCGCAGTTTCCAAAATTCCATCCAGCGTTGCTATCTGTTCTTCGGTAAAATACTGTTTATTATAATAAAGGAAGTATCCGTTATCGGCTGTCAGAGGATATGCGTAGAGCTTATTATTTACGGTTGCCGCATCTACGGCGCTTGAGAGATTCGCATTCTGAATTCCTTCCGCGTTAGGAATTGGATCTAAAGCTCCCGCAGCCGCTAAGGCATTTAACTGGTCGTCGGCAAAGGTGAAAATGTCCGCGCCTTCTTCTAGTCCGCTAAGGAGCGCGTCTTTGCATCCCGCTTCCCCCTGTACTTCAAAAGAAATCTGGAAATCCGCCTGATCCCGGTAGGCATTCTGGAAATTTTGGATCATCGTATTCATCAGTTGGGTGTCTTCTTCGGCGCCCCAGACGACCAGTTCTACTTTTTCCGGCGCAGAACCGTCGGAAGCATTTTTATCCGTCTTGCATCCGAAAAGCAGCGCGGCGCATGGAAGACATAAAAATAACCTGCATATACTTTTTTTCATTGGTATTCCATCCTTAATCTTTTCTAATTTTTTCATTGGATATTATATCATTTCTGGAAAATCATTGCAATAAGGCGGGGAAAAGAGGATGAGGCGGCAATTGTAATAAAGTGCGCCGGCGTTTGCTTTTCTAGTTGGCAAACAGATGATAATTGATTATAATAAAATAATATTGGTAGAAACAGATAGGAATGGCAGGTGAAGGACATCGATATAATATATGGATTAGTTACATATGGATTGCTTAGTTAGAATGATAGAAAAGGAAGGGAAACACGATGGAAGACAATATTTTTATGAAAGACAGGAAGGAGCTTAAGCTTTCAGACTATATGCAGGCTCAGGAAAACGGCAGGGAAAATCTTGGTGCAGAGATTCCGGTTGCCGTTTACAGATTACTGGAATATTCAATCCGGGAAGAATTAAAGGAGAAGTTCGGAAAGGAAGAGCAAATTCGCATTTTCCGGAATGCAGGTTACCGGGCCGGGGTTTATTTTGCAGAAAAACATTTGAATCCGTCTCTGGAACTGTCTGAATTTACAGCGCAGCTTCAGAAGCGTTTAGAGGAGTTTAAGATGGGGGTACTTCGGATTGAGAAATTAGAAGAAGAGACGGGCAGATTTGTCCTTACGGTTTCTGAGGATGCCGACTGTTCGGGATTGCCGCTTCTGGGGGAAACGGTCTGTAATTATGATGAGGGATTTTTGGCCGGAATCCTTACTACTTATACGGGCAAGCCTTATGCTGCCACAGAAGTAAACTGCTGGGCTACCGGCGACAGAGTCTGCCGGTTCCGAGCGGATATTAAAGAATAACAGGAGGATTATTACAGGGGTGGATACGAAACAAAATTGTGAACTTTTATTTGAATATATGAGGGGAATTCTTTATGATTCATGGATTGAGCATTTTGATGTGGGGGAATTAAGTGAACCATACCGGGATTTGGGACGGGGACTTCAGTATATGCAGAACGCGGTGAACGAATTAGTTGCGTATTCGGCAGAGCTTTCAAAAGGGAATCTGTCTGTAGAATTTCCAAAAGAGTATAATTTCCTTTGTGAAAATTTGAAAAACCTTCACGCGAACTTAAACCATCTTACATGGCAGGCGCAGCAGGTGGCGAAAGGCGATTATTCTCAGCACGTAGCGTTTCTGGGAGAGTTTTCCGGCGCTTTTAACGAAATGACGAAGCAGCTTCGGGAGCGGGAGGAACAGCTAAAAGAGGAAGCTGAAAAGGCAAAACGCCGGGCTGAACTGATTGAAGGATACAATGAGCTTCTGGTAGAGATGCTAAGTAAGCGTAAAGAATGGCTCCTTGTTGTTGATAAAGACACAAAGGAAATTCTATATTGCAATAAGAGAAAACAGATGGGGGCGGTAGACGACTCATTTTGCAAAACCTGCAAACGGCGGCTGTCTTTCCAGTCTGAGTTATTAAAATGGAACGGCCATGAGCAGTATCATGTATGGGAGATGGAAGGCGAGGTTGATACGTTTTACCGAGTTACTTCCTTTCAGATGGAGTGGAAGGAGCGGTCTTCCTATGTGCATGTGGTGGTTGATATTACCGATGAGAAGCGCAATGCCCGTAATCTGACCAGCAAGGCATACTTTGATCCTCTGACCGGAATTAAGAATCGTACCTTCTTCGAAGAATATATGGGAATCGTTCTCCGCGACGAATTGGACGCGACGCTCTGCTATCTGCAGTTGGACGGACTGGAATATGTAAATGAATCCTTCGGGCATCGGGAGGGGGATGCATACATTCAGAATTTCGTAGAAATAGTTAGGAAGAATTTCCGTGGCGGGGATACCTTCGCAAGGATTGGAGGAGAAGAATTCTGCGTAGTCCTTTCCGGGAATATGGCGGAACTGATTAATCGGAAACTTGCCGAGATTCTCAGGGAATTTCAGGAGGAATTGACAAGACAGTACCAGTACAGTTTTAGTTATGGGATTGTAGAGATCAAAGGTAAAGAAGACAAAATGACGCTTGAAGAAATTCTCAGGCAGGCAGAAGATATCATGTATGAGTGCAGGAACAGGAATATTGAGAAATATCCGTTGATTTTCCAAGACATACCTGAAATACCAGCGCTTTAAAATTAATTGTACAAATTGCGGCATTATGATTTAAAGTATCATACAGGAATATTTTCAATACGAATCTTTCTGCATGATCCAAAGAGATCAGACAATATCTTTCTTTTTACAGCTCTCAGGGGATCGAAGCTCTCAAAGTAAGCCGTATCTCTGCGAGCTGTAATTCTTTTATAAATTCAAACCAGAATAAACATTCGGCTTTGTATGTGCGCATCCGTGAAGACGCCGAGGCGTACCCGCGATTCTGCGTCTTTTTCCGAAGAGGATTTTATCAGTTTTGTATTGGACTGGCTGCTGCTTTTGCTGGTATAGGAGCGGCAGGACTGCAGCATACTGCTGGAAAAGATACGCAGATCAATTTATCAATAAACGGAATTCTGCGTTAATCAAAGCTCAGGCAAAAAGAAAGGAGACAATCTATGAAAAAATATCTGAATATTTCGCTGATTTATGCAATTGCCGCTATGGCAGGCGGCGTTTTCTACCGGGAGTTTACCAAATATCAAAGCTATACCGGCGCGACGGCGCTGGGAAAAGTACATGGCCACCTGTTTTGCTTAGGCATGCTGACGTTTCTGGTAGTGGCATTATACGGAGCCCGCCACGATCTTCAAAAGATAAAAAGCTTCCGGGTATTTTTATGGCTTTACAACATCGGCGTTGTCCTGACGGCAATTATGCTGTTGATACGCGGCGTAATCCAGGTGCGGGGATTGGTCCTGTCCGCCGCAGCTGACGCTTCAATCTCAGGAATTGCCGGCATCGGCCATATTTTTACGGGAGTTGGAATTCTGTTACTACTGTTATCGTTCAGAAAAATTGCAAAGAATTGAGGATGAGACTATGAGCAAACGTTCTATTTTTTATGTGAGCAAACGCGTTCTTCTGGCAGTTGCCGGAAGTATCTGGCTGATTGCCGGATTGAATGTCGCAAGACTTGGCATCCTTTCTTATGAAAAGCTTCCTCAAATCAAACTGATTCACATCCTTTTATCCATGGTTGTTTTCTGTGCCTTTGGCCTGATGTTTGTTAAGATGAGCGTTAAGCACACCAGGAGGATCAAAGGATATCAGGAAGAATTTCATCCGATATGGCGTTTCTTCGATCTGAAATCTTATCTGATTATGGCTTTTATGATGAGCGGCGGAATCTGGCTCCGCTCGTCCGGATTTGCGCCGGATGTATTTATCGCGGTGTTTTATACCGGTCTTGGCTGCGCACTGGCTCTTGCTTCATGCCGTTATGTGCGGCAAGGGACGTAGGCAACAGGCGGCGTAGTTTCCAAAGGATATTAAGAGTCAGCGGCGTCTGCTCCGGAGCCTGATATCACCAAATTGAAATCATTCCAACAGATGAAGGATATTTGCTTGAAGTTCTTTCTTAAAATGTATATAATATTGGCAGCTTGCGTTTTAGAAAATATTGTCTGTTTTCCTCTAACAGCGCTGGATAGTGTTGAATAATTATGCATAATTCCATATAGTAGCACAGAGTAGGGGTTGAAAATATTTGTTGCAAAAGCCTTGTTTTTGATCTTAAATGAATAAAAAATTGTTAATATACGCTGCAAACCAAGTCCCCCATATAGGAATTTTCTATGAATCATACAGGGAAAACAAAAACGCAAAAATTGTAATTATATACAAAAACCGAAAGGAAACCTATGAGAAAACTAGCCTTAAATGATGAAATATTACTGAAAATCGAAAAACCTGCCCGTTACATCGGGAATGAAATAAACAGCGTCATGAAAGACCCTGAAAAAGTGGATATCCGCTTCGCCATGTGTTTTCCGGACGTCTATGAAATCGGCATGTCCCATCTCGGCATCCAGATTCTCTACGATATGTTTAACCGCCGGGAGGACGTGTGGTGTGAACGGGTGTATTCCCCTTGGATTGATCTGGACGCGGTTATGCGAGAGAATCAGATTCCCTTATTTGCGCTGGAATCCCAAGATCCGATCCGGGATTTTGATTTCCTGGGAATCACGCTCCAGTATGAAATGTGCTATACCAATATTCTGCAGATTTTGGATTTATCCGGAATCGGCCTTCATGCATGCGAGCGGAAGGAGAGCGATCCCATCGTTATCGGCGGCGGCCCCTGTGCCTACAATCCGGAACCTTTGGCGGAATTTTTCGACCTGTTCTATATCGGGGAGGGCGAAACGGTATACGATGAGCTTTTAGACGCCTACAAGGCGAATAAGCAGGCGGGCGGAAGCAGACGGGAATTTTTGGAAGCCGCATGTCAGATTGAAGGGATTTACGTACCCTCTTTCTACCAGACAGATTATCGTGAAGACGGAACCATTGAGCGGTTTTATCCGGTTCATCCGGGAGCGCCAAAGCGCGTAAAAAAGCAGGTGGCGGTTGATGTGACGAATACTCCCTATCCGGAATCCCCAGTGGTGCCTTATATCAAGGTTACGCAAGACAGGGTAGTGCTGGAGGTGCAGAGGGGGTGCATTCGGGGATGCCGGTTCTGCCAGGCGGGGATGCTTTACCGTCCTACCAGGGAGCGCGGCGTGGAGAAGTTAAAGACATATGCTTATCAGATGCTGAAAAGCACCGGACACGAGGAAATTTCGCTCAGTTCCTTAAGTACCAGCGATTACAGTGAGTTAAAGGAACTGGTGAATTATTTGATAGAAGAATTCCAGGGAAAGGGAATTAATATTTCCCTGCCTTCTCTTCGGATTGACGCATTTTCGCTGGATGTGATGAGCCGGGTGCAGGATGTCCGCAAGAGCAGCCTGACCTTCGCGCCGGAGGCCGGTTCCCAGAGGATGCGCAACGTCATCAATAAGGGGCTGACCGAGGAGGATATTATCCATGGAGCCGGACAGGCGTTTGAGGGCGGCTGGAACAAGGTGAAGCTTTATTTTATGCTGGGACTTCCTACGGAGACGCAGGAGGATATGGAAGCGATTGCGGTTCTTTCCGACCAGGTGGCAAGGCGCTATTACGAGATTCCCAAGGAGCAGCGGAATGGGAAATGCCAGATTACGGCAAGTTCTTCCTTTTTTATTCCGAAGCCCTTTACGCCGTTCCAGTGGGCGCGCATGTTCACCAATGAAGAATATATCGCCAGAGCGGCAATCGTAAAGCATGCTTTTTTAAACCAGCTTAACAAAAAAAGCCTGCGGTATAACTGGCACGACGCGGAAGTGACCGTTCTTGAAGGCGTATTTGCAAGAGGAGACCGACGTACCGGAAAGGTCATCGAGGAAGCATACCGGCTGGGCTGTATTTACGATTCCTGGACGGAGTGCTTTGACAATGAGAAATGGATGAAAGCTTTCGAGAACACAGGAGCAGATATTGCATTTTATAATCTCAGGGAGCGGGAAGCAGACGAGATATTCCCCTGGGATTTTATTGATATCGGCGTGACGAAGGAGTTCCTGAGAAAAGAATGGGAACGAGCCGTAAAGGGAGAGGTTACGCCTAACTGCAGGACGCAGTGTTCCGGCTGCGGAGCGGCTGTCTGGAAAGGAGGCGTTTGTATTGAAAGCAAGAATTAAATTCCGAAAATACGGTGTCCTGAAATTTCTGGGACATTTAGACGTGATGCGTTTCTTCCAGAAGGCTATGCGGCGGGCGGACATCCCCATAGCGTTTACTTCCGGCTACAGTCCACATATGATTATGTCCTTTGCGCAGCCTTTGGGACTTGGCATCACCAGCGAGGGGGAGTATTTGGATATTGAACTGGCAGAACCGATTTCCTCTGCCGACGCCCTTAGCCGGTTGAACCAAACCATGGCGGCAGGAATTGACGTGGTTAGCTTCCGTCAGATTCAGGAAGATAAGAAAAGCAGCGGTATGACGATTGTTGCGGCGGCAGAATATCTGGTTCTTCCCAAAGAAGCCGAAGACACGGCCCTTAAAGAGCATAATCGTACCGAACCGGTATTCCCGACGTCCTGGAGCAGACAGATAGACGCATTTCTGGCGCAGCCGGAGCTTGTGGTTCTGAAGAAAACCAAGCGAAGCGAGAAAGAGGTGGATATCAAGCCTATGATTTATGATTTCCATATGGAACCGGCCGGAATCTGCCTGAAGCTTGCGGCTGGGAGCGAGGCAAACCTTAAGCCGGAACTTGTGATGGAAACATTCCTCTCATTTATCAACGAAAAGGAAAGCAAGCTTCATTACCATCGGATGGAAATATATGCCAAGAACCCGGATGCAGAAGGGCCGGAATTTGTACCTTTAGAAGCGCTGGGGTGGGAAATGCTCCCTCAGTAAGACCGTGATTCGAGCGTGAGAAAACATCTCTTTAAGAAGTGATTTTGAAACGCTTTTGTGAATATTGCTGTAAATGGAGGAAATAGCGAAGGAAATTTGTCTGTTGCGGCGTGCTTTTTTTCTTGCACAGTACTTTAGCATAGTGGTATGATAAAGAACTATAGAAGCCAGATGTCCGCGAGGGACTGTTACGACTTATGAACCAGGGATCGATGATTGAGGGATTCGCTTATGAGCAAAAAAGAAGTTAAGACCAATGCCATGCGTATATTGGATCGTCTGAACATTCCATATACCTATCAAACTTATCAATGTGATGAATTTACGGACGGAATCCAGACGGCAGACCAACTGGGATTAGATCATGAATTGGTATTTAAGACCATTGTTACGGCCGGAAAGAGCGGGGCATATTATGTATTTGTGATTCCCATTGAAGCGGAAATTGATTTTAAAAAAGCGGCAAAAGCAGTAGGGGAGAAGTCTCTGGAAATGCTTCCTCTTAAATTGCTGACGCAGGCGACCGGATACGTACGGGGCGGCTGCACCGCAATCGGTATGAAAAAGAAATATCCGACGGTGATCCATAAAAGCGCCGGACAATTTGACAAAATCTATGTAAGCGGCGGGAAAATCGGCATGCAGCTCTGCCTGTCTCCAAAAGATCTGAAAAGAGCCGCCGCCGCAGAGTTTAGCGATGTCATCCGCAGAGCAGAAAACTCATCGGAAAAAGGGTAGAAATACAGATAACATACATTTCCGCAGCGGTCTGCAAAAGCACAGAGCTGCGGTTTGAGGAAGACGGAGGTTGAGACATGAAAAAGGTTGTTAAATTCGGAGGAAGTTCTCTTGCCAGCGCCGAACAATTTCAGAAGGTAGGAAAGATTATCCGCCAGGAAGAATCCAGACGGTATGTGGTTCCGTCCGCGCCTGGGAAGCGTTTTCCAAAGGATACCAAGGTAACCGATATGCTCTATAGCTGTTATCATCTGGCAATTCAGGAGAAGAAATTTGAGGCGGAACTTACCGAGATTAAAGACCGGTTTCAGGAAATTATTGACGGTTTGCAACTGGATTTAAGCCTGGAAGGGGAATTTAAGGTAATCCGGGAGAACTTTAGTAAGAAAATCGGCAGAGACTATGCCGCGTCCAGAGGCGAATATTTAAACAGTCTGATTATGGCAGATTACCTCGGTTACGAATTTATTGACGCGGCCGAAGTGATTTTCTTTGATGAAAACGGCAATTTTGACGGCGCAAAGACCCAAAGCGTCTTGTCCGAGCGGCTGGCGCATACAGAAAAAGCGGTGATTCCCGGTTTCTACGGTATGGCGGCGGACGGGCGTATTAAGACGTTTTCCAGAGGCGGTTCAGACGTGACCGGATCGATTGTTGCAAAAGCCGTCCGTGCGGACGTATATGAGAATTGGACGGATGTGTCTGGATTTCTGATTGCAGACCCGGGGGTGGTAAAGAATCCAAAAGCCATTGACGTTATTACTTATAGAGAGCTGCGCGAGCTGTCTTATATGGGCGCCTCCGTGCTTCATGAGGATGCGATTTTCCCGGTCAGGAAAGAAGGAATTCCTATCAATATCCGCAATACCAATCTGCCGGAAGATAAAGGTACTTTGATTGTAGAGGCTACCTGCAGGAAACCGCGTTTTACCATCACGGGCATTGCCGGAAAAAAGGATTTTGCGTCGATTACCATTGAAAAGGCGATGATGAACGCGGAAGTGGGATTCTGTACGCGGGTATTGGACGTATTCGCGCAGCACAATATTTCCATCGAACATATGCCGTCCGGCATCGATACTATGACCATTTTGGTACATCAGGATGAATTTGAGGAAAAAGAGCAGAAGGTTCTTGCGGGGATTCACCGGGCGGTGGAGCCGGATCTTGTGGAAATGGAATCTGACCTTGCGCTGATTGCCGTTGTGGGACGGGGCATGAAATCTACCAGGGGAACTTCGGGAAGAATCTTTTCCGCGCTGGCTCACGCCAACGTGAATGTGCGTATGATTGACCAGGGTTCAAGCGAATTAAACATTATCATCGGCGTGCGCAACCATGACTTTAATCATGCAATCAAGGCAATTTACGATATTTTTGTTACAATACAGGTATAAGCAATGATAGATTTTCATACACATATATTTCCAAACAAAATCGCGAAACATACACTGGAAATTCTGCAGGTAAACTGTGAATCCTTTCCGTTTACGGACGCTACCGCCGCGGGTCTTAGGGAATCCTCTGAAAAGGCGGGCATTGACTGTTCCGTTATTCTCCCGGTGGCCACAAGACCGGGACAGTTTGCCTCTTTAAACCGCTACGCGGAGCAGTTCCGGGGAGAAAACCGGCTGTTATCCTTCGGGGGGATCCATCCGGATACTTCTGACTATAAAGGGGAGCTGCAGTATTTAAAAGAGCATGGATTTAAAGGGATTAAACTCCACCCGGACTATCAGCAGACCTTTATCGACGACGTCAAGTATAAGCGCATTATTTCTTATGCCAGCGAACTGGGGCTGATTATAAGCGTCCACGCGGGTTTTGATCCCGGCTATAAGGAGCTTACCCACTGTACGCCGGAGCGGATTATCGATATGGTGGAGGATGTGCAGCCTGAAAAGCTGGTTTTGGCGCATATGGGCGGCTTTTTTATGTGGGATCAGGTAGAACAGTATCTTCTGGGTATCCCTGCGTGGTTTGACACCGGAGTGGTCTTTAACTATATAGAGAAACAGCAGTTTATGAGGCTTTTAAAGGGGCAGGGGATTCACAGGGTTCTTTTTGCCACAGATTCCCCGTGGGGAGACCAGACGGAGTTTGTCAAATACGTCAAAGAACTTCCCCTGGCAGACCATGAAAAACAGATGATTTTTCATACCAACGCAGAGAAACTGCTGGGTATGGAGATTCCCGACCGCAGCGGAACGAACCGTTAGGCTATGCGTATCCTGCGTAGAAAAGAACTGGCCGGAGGCGGCGGGGCAATACAGGAATGAGACATTGAACATCAGGAAGGAGACAGAGTATGGCACAGATTATGACGCCGGAGGGGTATGTATCGCCTCTTACGATTCGGGAGACCGAAGTTGCAATCAAAGAAGTAAAGGATCATTTTCAGAGCGCCCTTGCAAAATCCCTGCATTTAACTCGGGTTTCGGCGCCTCTGTTTGTAAAGCCGGAGAGCGGGCTGAACGATAACTTAAACGGCGTGGAACGTCCAGTGGATTTTGGGATTAAGGAGCAGGGCGACGACCCGGCGGAAATTGTACACTCTCTTGCAAAATGGAAACGATACGCTTTGAAAAAATACGGCTTCCATTCGGGGGAAGGATTGTATACAGATATGAGCGCCATCCGCAGGGATGAGGATACGGATAATATCCATTCCATCTATGTGGATCAATGGGACTGGGAGAAGGTTATTTCAAAAGAAGAGCGCAATATAGAAACGCTGCAGTATACCGTAAGGAAGGTCTACGCGGCGCTTAAGGATACGGAAGACTATATGGCCAGGAGATATAATTACATAGAGGCTATGCTTCCGGAGGATATTACGTTTATCAGCTCGCAGGAGCTATTGGATCTGTATCCGGAACTGACCGCGAAGGAGCGGGAACACGAGTACGCTAAGGCAAAGGGCGCCATCTTTGTGTCGCAAATTGGAAAAATCCTCTCTTCCGGGGAAAAGCACGACGGCAGAGCGCCGGATTATGACGACTGGGAGTTAAACGGAGACATTATCGTGTATTATCCGGTGCTTGATATTGCGTTGGAGTTATCTTCCATGGGTGTCCGCGTGGATGAGGCGTCCCTTGCAAAGCAGCTGAAAGCGGCGGACTGTGAAGACCGAGGCGAGCTGGCTTTCCAGAAGTCTTTGCTGAACGGGGAGCTTCCCTACACCATCGGCGGAGGAATCGGACAGTCCCGCATCTGTATGTATTATTTAAGAAAGGCGCATATCGGAGAGGTACAATCCTCTATCTGGCCGGAAGAAACCGTGCAGATTGCGGAGAACCACGGAATACAATTGTTGTAAATAATCCTTGATTTCAAAGGAAATTTATGCTATGATAAACCAGTATGCCGCACAATGAGGTTTTAAGAGTTGTATCGATTGGATACATCCACCGTAATTGGCGAGTAATGATAATAGGAGGTGCTATATGTACGCAATTATAGCAACAGGTGGTAAACAGTACAAAGTATCTGAAGGCGATATCATTAAAGTGGAAAAGCTTGGTGTAGAGGCTGGCGAGACTTATACATTTGACCAGGTGCTTGCAGTGAGCGATTCCGAACTCAAGGTTGGCGCGCCTACCGTTGAGGGCGCGACTGTTGAGGCGACCGTTGTTGAGAACGGCAAGGCTAAGAAAGTAATCGTTTACAAGTACAAGAGAAAGACCGGATACCATAAGAAGAACGGCCACAGACAGCAGTACACCGCTGTGAAGATTGATAAGATCAACGCATAATCCGGAGACTTTTCATGACACATGTAACGATTTATCGTAACAGGAACAAAGAATGCACCGGTTTTACTGCGATCGGACATGCAGGTTATGCAAAGGAGGGCGAGGATCTTGTCTGCGCCGCCGTATCTGTATTAGTAATTAATACCTGCAATGCCATTGAGAAGCTGACGGATACAGCCGTTTCGCTGGTTACGGACGAAGCGGAAGGGCTGATTGACTGCAGGTTGAAGGATGCTCCGTCCGAGCAGACCGGGCTGCTAATCTCCGCTATGATTCTTGGAATTGAAAGCATAGCGGATAACAAAGACTACGAAGAATACATTCAGTTATCATTTGAGGAGGTGTAACGACCATGATGAAATTAAACCTTCAGTATTTCGCTCATAAAAAGGGAGTAGGTTCTACCAAGAACGGACGTGACTCCGAGTCTAAGAGATTAGGCGCCAAGAGGGCAGACGGACAGTTTGTAAAAGCTGGCAACATTCTCTACAGACAGCGTGGAACAAAGATTCATCCGGGAACAAATGTAGGCCGCGGAGGCGACGATACTTTATTTGCACTGGTTGACGGCGTTGTACGTTTCGAGAGAAAAGGAAGAGATAAGAAGCAGGTTTCTATCTATCCAGTTGCAGAATAGTTTGAATGAGGCGACTTAAAAGTGCTGCGAAATGACTGAATTCAGTTATGGAACAGCACTTTATTGTTATACGAGCCGGGAATACGGAACTTAGGATACAGATAGCTTCTTGATGTTTTTCAGAAAGGAATTTGACATGTTTGCAGACAGGGCAAAGATATTTATAAAATCAGGGAAAGGCGGCGACGGACACGTTAGTTTTCGCCGGGAGTTGTATGTTCCCAATGGGGGGCCTGACGGCGGCGACGGCGGCAGGGGCGGTGACGTGATCTTTGAGGTGGACGAAGGGCTGAATACGCTTCAGGATTTCCGACATAAACGGAAATTTGCCGCAAGAGACGGAGAGCAGGGCGGAAAACGCCGCTGTCACGGAAAGGATGCGGAGGATATTGTATTAAAGGTTCCGGAAGGGACGGTTATCAAGGAAGCTGAATCCGGTAAGGTGATTGCAGATATGTCCGGAGAAAATCGAAGGCAGATTATCTTAAAGGGCGGCAGGGGCGGCCTGGGGAACCAGCATTTTGCAACGGCTACCATGCAGATTCCTAAGTATGCCCAGCCGGGGCAGCCAAGCCAGGAGCTTTGGGTGAATCTGGAATTAAAGGTTATAGCGGACGTGGGGCTTGTGGGGTTCCCCAATGTAGGAAAATCTACGCTTCTTTCCCGGGTAACCAATGCCCGGCCGAAGATTGCCAACTATCATTTTACAACCTTAAATCCCAATCTTGGGGTGGTGGATCTGCCGGATGGCCGCGGATTTGTGATGGCGGATATCCCGGGGCTGATTGAAGGCGCCTCAGAAGGCGTGGGCCTTGGCCATGAATTCCTGCGCCATATTGAGCGCACGAAGCTGATGATCCATGTGGTGGATGCGGCGGGAACCGAGGGCCGCGACCCGGTGGAGGATATCCGCAAGATCAACGAAGAGCTTCGGGCATATAATCCGGAGATTGCCGCAAGGCCGCAGATCATTGCCGCCAACAAGATTGACGCGATTTACAAAGAAGAGGGAACCGATCCGGTTCAAAGGCTGAGACAGGAATTTGAGCCGGAAGGCTATCCGGTATTTCCCATATCCGGCGTGACCGGCGAAGGATTGAACGCATTGCTTTACCATGTGTCCTGCCGGCTGAAAGAGTTAGATGCCGCTCCGGTAATCTTCCAGCAGGAATATTTCCCGGAGGATGAATTGATTTATGTGGATCTGCCTTTCACTGTGGAAAAGGAAGAGGGCGTATATGTGGTGGAAGGGCCTAAGATTGAGAAAATGCTGGGATATACCAACCTGGATACGGAAAAAGGCTTCGCTTTCTTCCAAAAATTTTTAAAAGATACCGGTATTTTGGACGAGCTGGAAGCAGCCGGTATCGAAGAGGGCGATACAGTCCGTATGTACGGTCTTCAGTTTGATTATTATAAATAATGGAGCAAAATAATTTGTGTGGGTGATACTAGAAAAGTGAGGAACGGTAATGACTACAAAACAGAGATCCTATTTAAAGAGTCTGGCCATGACGATGGAGCCGATTCTGCAAATCGGCAAGAACAGCATGACTCCGGAGGTTACAAAAGCAGTTTCCGAGGCGCTGGAAGCCCGGGAGCTGATTAAGATAAGCGTTCTGCAAAATTGTGCAGACGACGCGAAAGAACTGGCCGGGGTGCTTGCCGAGCGTACACGCTCGCAGGTAGTACAGGTGATTGGTAAAAAGATTGTACTATACAAAGAAGGTAAAAATGAGAAAAAGAAGATTGAGTTGCCATAATTATTTTATGTAAATAAATGGCCAAAAACAAAGACGCTTCCTATTTGCGTTCGGACAGTTCTGATGCAGTTTTTGTTTCTATGGGCGCAGTCTTTGATTACAGAATACAAGAGATTACGAAGAGAGGACGCTATGAAAATCGGAATTATGGGCGGGACGTTTGATCCCATCCACAACGCGCATTTGATGCTGGCAGAATATGCATACCGGGAATTTGCCCTGGATGAAGTCTGGTTTATGCCAAACGGTAATCCGCCTCACAAACAGAGCCGGAAAGGAAGAACCGGCGCTGCGGAAAGAGTCCATATGGTGCGGCTTGCAATTGCCGGTAATCCCGCGTTCCGTCTGGAGGAATATGAGAGCAGCCGAAGCGAAATTTCCTATTCTTATCAGACCATGGAACATTTTAAAGAAATTTATCCGGAGCATCATTTTTATTTTATCATCGGCGCGGACTCTTTGTTTGCCCTGAAAGAATGGGTACATCCGGAGCGCCTGTTAAAGACTTGTTCGATCCTTGCGGCTTACAGGGATAAAATGAACCGTTATGACCGGATGGAAGCAAAGATTGAGGAATTGAATCGGGAATATCAGGCGGATATACGGCTCCTGGTTACGCCTGCGGTGTCCACCGCGTCCCATGAGCTGAGACGCCGGGTCAAAGAGGGCGGATCCATAGCGCAGGATGTTCCGGAAGCAGTGAATGCATATATTTTAGACCATCATCTGTATTGGGACAGTCAGGATCCTTCTGAACTATCCGATTCGGCAGAGGGCAGATGAAAAGCTTGCCCGGCGCAGCCGTATGGGCGAAAATTTTCAAAATATAATAAAATCGGTACCAGGAGGCGGGAATTATGATGAATGAACGACTTGCCGCTATGCAGAAAAAGGTAAAAAAGCACCTGGATGCGCAGCGGTATCAGCATACGATGGGAGTTATGTATACGGCGGGCGCCCTTGCCATGCGTTATGAAATTGAGCTGGAAAAGGCTCTGACGGCAGGGCTTCTCCATGACTGTGCGAAATGTATTTCTTCCAAACAGAAGATAAAGCTGTGCAGGAAAAATGATATCCCTGTTTCGGAAGTGGAGGCCGCTAATCCCGGACTGCTTCACGCCAAGCTGGGCGCGTATATTGCGGAGAAAAAATATCATATCAAAGAGCCGGAAATACTCTGCGCAATCCGGTGCCATACCACCGGAAGACCAGCCATGAGTACTTTGGATAAGATTATTTACATTGCGGATTATATTGAACCGGGGCGTCCCCCGCTTCCGAATATGCCGGTGGTAAGAAAACTGGCGTTTCAGGATTTGGATGCGTGTATGCGCCGGCTTCTGGAAGATTCCCTGGTATATTTAGAATCCAAGAATATGCCGATTGATCCGATTACAGAGCGGACGTATCAATATTACCGGAATTTAGACGAAGATTAAGGACGAAAAGGAGGAACACTATGAGTCAGGCAAAGGAAATGGCGCGTATTGCCTATGATGCACTGGAAGCTAAAAAAGGAATTGATATTAGAATGATTGATATTTCTCAAGTTTCTGTGATTGCAGATTATTTTATCATTGCCACAGGAAGCAGCAATAATCAGGTCGGCGCACTTGTGGAGCATGTGGAAGAGCAGATGCATAAAAACGGCTTTTCCATGAAACAGCGGGAAGGCGGCGGAAACAGCCCGTGGGTACTGTTAGACTATGCGGATATTATTGTTCACGTATTTGAGAAAGAGAGCCGCAGCTTCTATAATCTGGAGCATATCTGGCATGACGGAACAGAAGTGTCGAGAGATGAACTTTAAGTAGCTCCAGGCAAAAGAAGATGTTAATTGAGTTATAATTATTCCAAAAGCGCGCTGTCCCGTATAGGGGGAAGCGCGCACAGAAGCGAAAGGACGCAGCAGCAGAGGAAAGGAACCAGAAAGAATTGGAATGATCATGGAATACATACAATTAAACAAAGAGGAGATAAACCGAGAATTATTCCGGTATTTTATCCGCCGCCAGAATGTTACAAAATGCTGGCGGAAGGAAGAAGAGGGCTGGGTTATCCGGAACGCGCCCTTTACCGACAATTGGTCGGAAGAGGATTATGGCGTTTTGATCGACTGCCTGAGACGTACAGACGCTGCCGGAGGCTTTGTATACGGGGCGTTTTGCGAGAATAGACTAAAGGGTTTTGTTTCTGTTGAACCGGAGCTGTTCGGGGGAGAACATCGGTATCTTGACTTATCAAGTATCCATGTATCCGAAGATATGCGCGGTCAGGGGATAGGCAAGGCTCTTTTTCTATCGGCAAAACAATGGGCAAAGGAGAACGGCGCGAAGAAGCTTTATATCTCCGCCCATTCGGCAGTCGAAACACAGCAATTCTACCGAGCGATGGGGTGCGTGGAAGCAGAAGAGTATAATCAGAAACATGTAGAGGCGGAGCCTTACGATTGCCAGCTAGAGTGTAGTTTATTGTCTTCGTAACTCTCCGTGGAGAAAAAGATAAACGCCCGTCCATGGTAGGAGAAGCAGCATAACTAAAAGAACAGGGTTTATAAAAATAAGAGGTGGATATAATAGCCCGCCTCTTATTTTTGTTGCATAAAAACATACTTCCTATGTAATTCTTTTTTTTGATACAGCCAGGAAATAAGTTTTGCAGTATAATAAAAAGAATGGAACTTAACTATGAAAAATAGTGTTTTTTGATATAAAAAAACAGAGCGCACTCTGTTTTATGATTATTTTAAACAGAGTGCGCTCTATAATTAATAGAGCATACTCTGTATCATAAAAGAATATTGCTGGTCAATATGTGCATATTAAGCATCGCAAATGTATATAAGAGGCAAAATACAGTGACTAAAGAGTAATCTAAAGGCTGGAAAGATAACATTCCAGTAGGTAAATTGCGTTCTGCCAAACGAGCCTCGAATCTTCTTCTGTAAGGTCTTGAATCAATACAGAACTAGGAGATGCTGAGAAAGCATGAAAATGAAATAGAATAAAAAATAAAATTTCATGCACCCAAACGCTGCATTTTTTCGTCTAATAAGTGTAAAAACAAAGTTCGTATGCAATTGCATTCTGACAGACGCGCTCCACGAATCTTCTGCGATTGAGGCGGTAGATTGCCGAAAGGAAAGCGCAAACCGGCGGTGACGCGTCAGCATACGAAAGAAAGGAGGAAGGATATTGGATACGTTACTTGTGAAGCGCGCCCAGAAACAAGATATGGAGGCTTTTATACAGTTGATGGAAAAGCATAAAACCAATTTGTATAAAATAGCAAAGAGTTATCTCGGCAGTGAGGAAGATATTGCAGATACTATGCAGGATACAGTACTTTCCGCTTACGAACATATCGGGGAATTAAAAAACACATCTTATTTTAAAACCTGGCTTACTCGAATATTAATCAACCATTGCATGAATCTTTTAAGACAGCAGAAGCGATGCGTGGTTTCGGAGAAGCTTCCGGAAACTGTCGGCACAGAGACGGAAGACGACCGGGAATTTTATGAGCTGATCGGAGAGCTGCCAAAAGATTACCGTATGATATTTTTACTGTATTATGGTGAAGAATTTCGTACAAACGAGATTGCCCAGATTTTAGACCTCAACGAAAATACCGTAAAAAGCAGGTTGAGAAGAGGGCGCGAGAAATTAAAGCATATTTTGTGTTACTGAGCGGTCAGGAGCATGAAAAAAGAAGGAGGATTTAATATGGGTATATCGGAAAAGAAAATGAGAGAGATTTTAGGGAAAGATATTGCGGTTTCAGATGTGGTAAACGAACGGCTTAAGGATACTTATATGCAGTTAGAAGAGAGGCGGGCTGTCTCCGAAAACCGGAGATTTTACCGTAGAAATTTCCGTACCGCAGCGGCAATTTTGCTGGTGTGCCTTGCCATACCCGGCGTTGTGTATGCATCTGTGAAATCAGGATTCTTTGAGGGAATGTTCGGAAATGAAACGAAGACCTCAACGGAAGTAATCCATACGGAAATTGACGACGGGAAAGGCGGAACAGTGGCCGTGGATATTCCGTCCAAAGAATATGTTCCGGTAGATCAAGCAAAAGCAACAGAGCTTCTCGGCAAATGGGTAATGGATAAACCAATCATTACTCAGATTGGCGAACATACGTTAACGGTTGAAAGTTTTGCTTATGACAGGCAAGGGGCGCTGATGTATTTTACTTTGAAAAGAGAAGGCGGTGTGACGGCTCTGGCGGGAAATGAGCATACCAATCTGACAAAGGGCGCGTACTTTACCGAGGAGGCTGATTTTTATCTTTCCGTAGAGGCATCGGGGGAAATTACCGGATGCGATAATATCTATTTGGATACAGAAAAGAGTACCGACGACTGTATGTACTGTTATTCCTATATCCTGTGGCCAGAAGCCTTAACAAAAGACGCTTCCGTAAATCTTGTTATCAATAAATATCCGGGTTCTGCAAAAGAAACCAAAACCATGCCGGATGAGGAGGAACAAACTTGGTGGGCGAAGACAACAACAGAACAGATCAGATTAAGCGGTAAGGGACAGATTCCAAATCAATGCATTGATTTGGGTGAAAACGGGTATCTGGAGTATTCGCCTATTTCCATCTGCGTTGATATGTCAAAGGGACTGGGATTGTCGGCAGAAGAGGCGGCCGACCCTTATTATATGAAACATTTGGAGATCAAATATAAGGACGGAAGCAGTTATATCATATCTGACAAAGAGAAAAATATCAATAACAGCGGCTATACGCTGGGAACGGACGAGGGGTATAAAGCAGCGTTTAACCGTCTTGTAGATCCGGAACAGATAGCGGAAATCATTGTGAATGAAGTAAGCTTTCCGGTACAATAATCGTCTGTTTAAAAACAGCAGCGTATCCGTCTGGTGTTCGATAAGGTGGCAGGACTGTTGGAGTCGGTCGTGCTACGGATGATGGAGTAATTTGTGACTAGCAAATAAGGAAAAACAGGGAGTCCGCTCGTGACTCCCTTTGCTTGACACACGTCCAAAGCATTCTAGAAAAACCGGAATACGCCGATTACTTTACCGAGTATCGTCACGTCGTTTACAATAATTGGATCCATAAAATCGTTCTCTGGCTGGAGGCGAATACAATCTTTTTCCTTATAAAAGGTTTTGACCGTGGCGCCGTCCTCAATCAGGGCAACGATCATCTCTCCGTCGGACGCCGTCGGACGTTCCTCCACAAGTACCATATCGCCGTCTAAGATCCCTGCATTCACCATGCTTTCACCCTGAACTTTCAGCAGAAAGGTCTGATTGTTCGGAAGCATCTCAACCGGAATCGGGAAATAGTTCTCAATATTTTGCTCAGCCAAAATGGGTTGGCCTGCGGCGACCCTGCCAATCAGCGGAACGTTCGTCACTTCACGGCGCAGAAGATGGAAGGTATCGTCTAGAATCTCAATGGCTCTTGGCTTGGTGGGATCCCTGCGGATATATCCCTTTCTTTCTAAAGTCTCTAGATGTGCGTGGACAGATGAAGTGGATTTCAGATTCACAGCATCGCATATGTCGCGGACTGCCGGCGGAAACCCGCGTTCTAAAATCTGTGCCTTGATGTATTCAAGTATTTCTTTTTGTTTTACTGAAATCTTATCCTTTGCCATAGTATATGCTCCTTTCTTCCTATAAAATCCGTATACAACAGTGATTCAGCTACATACAAATTTCAAAATCAGGCTGTAAGGCCTGTTATATTTTTCTGTTCTTATCATAACACAAGCGTGAGAAAAAAGCAAACAAATGTTTTCTTCTTGACTTTTCATGAAAGCAGCGCTATAATATGCAAGAAAACTATCTATACGTAAAATACCGATTTTTCCAAAAGATATAGGAGAAAATCAGGCGCAATCTATATTATAGCGTTTTTTAATAAAAACCAGACTGGAATTCTTATGTATTTTAGTATGGATTATAAAGGGGTTAAAGGGGATTTAAATTATGAGTTATGAGAAAACCTATCATGAACAGACAACCATTGATTACACGCTGCGGCTGCGGGAAATCTTAAAAACGCTTCCCGGTTTTGCCAGAGATTATTTCCGGGCTATAGAGCCTGTTTCCTCCATTCGGACCAGGATGAACTACGCCTATGACATCCGGGTGTTTTACCATTATCTGATGGAGAATAATCCTGTTTACCGGAATTATTCCATAGACCAGTTTATGCCGGCAGACTTAGAGCGTCTAGAACCGGTAGATATTGAGGAATATATGGAATATCTGAAGGTTTACAAGCGCGAGGACGACGAATGGATGACCAATGGGGAAAAAGGACTGGCAAGGAAAATGTCCGCCTTAAGGAGCTATTACGGATATTTTTTCAAGCATCAGATTATCACGAAAAACCCTACCCTGCTGGTAGATATGCCCAAACAGCACGATAAGGCGATTATCCGTCTGGATACCGACGAAGTCGCCCTGCTGCTTGATTTTGTAGAATCAGCGGGAAGCAAATTAACCGGTCAGGCTCTTACCTATTATAATAAGACCAGGCAGCGGGATCTGGCAATTCTTACACTGCTTCTTGGAACCGGCATCCGCGTATCGGAATGTGTGGGACTGGATTTAAAAGACGTGGATTTTAAAAATAATGGCATTACCGTTACCCGTAAGGGCGGCAATCAGATGGTTGTGTATTTCGGAGATGAAGTTGCGGACGCCCTGATGAATTATATGGAAGGCGACCGTAAATCCGCCGCTCCCCTCTCCGGCCATGAAAACGCTTTATTTCTCTCCACTCAGCGCCGCCGTATGGGCGTACAGGCCGTGGAAAATATGGTAAAAAAATATGCCCGCCAGGTAACGCCCAATAAAAAAATTACGCCTCATAAGCTGCGCAGCACCTACGGCACTTCGCTGTACCGGGAAACCGGAGATATTTATCTGGTAGCCGACGTATTGGGACACAAGGACGTGAATACGACTAAGAAGCATTACGCGGCAATTGACGAGGATCGGCGCCGTCTGGCTGCCGCCGCTGTCAAATTAAGGGAAAGTTAGGTGATGGATATGAAGCTGCAGCAATTATTAAGCTATACAAGAAAAGCGGTTGACGAGTATCAGATGATTGAACAAGGCGATCACATCGCAGTGGGGATTTCCGGCGGCAAGGACAGTCTTACTCTGCTCTATGCCTTGAAAGGACTTCAGCGGTTCTATCCGAAGCGGTTTGAATTGAGCGCGGTAACCATTGATCTGGGATACCGCGAATGTGATTTCACACCGGTAACAGAATTATGTAAAGAATTAGAGGTACCCTATCGGATTATAAAAACGGATATTGCACATATTCTATTTGAAGAGCGAGAAGAGCCGAATCCCTGCTCGCTGTGTGCCAAGATGCGCAAAGGCGTGCTGAATCAAGCTGTAAAAGAAATAGGTTGTAATAAGGTGGCTTATGCCCATCACAAGGACGATATTATAGAGACGATGATACTGTCCCTATTTTTTGAAGGGCGCTTCTATTCTTTTTCACCCCGTACGTATCTGGATCGCATGGAACTAACGGTGATCCGTCCTATGATGTATGTAGATGAGGCGGACGTCGTTGGGTTTCAGAATAAATACAGCCTTCCGGTGGTTACCAGCCGCTGTCCCATCGACGGCTATACCAAAAGACAGTATGCAAAAGAACTTCTCGCACAACTGAACCGGGATCATCCCGGAGTCAAACAGCGCATGTTTACAGCCATATTAAACGGCAATATCAAGGGGTGGCCCAAACGTACCCTGCATACCCGTTCTGCACAGCCTTAATTAGGTCTGGCTGTGCGGCTTTCGTTGGCTGCTGAAAGCGAGTATCCTCTGGGTTAAATACGGCTATAAAGCTGCCGGGAATCTGCTTTTAAGCTGAATCTAGGATGCTCAAGAGTATAGAGCATCCTAGATGGAATAATTAGCAGTTAATGTTTTCGAGCCTTTAAGCGGCTTTGAAGGATAGAATATTCCAGAATCGCCTAAATCCAACTGCCAAGGTACAGATCATTACAGTTTCTTATCTCGGTCGCTTTCTTTTAATTCTACCAATTTCAAAATTGCTTCTGCCGTTCCTTCAAGCCCCAGCATGGAACTGTTCAGACAGGCATCGTAACTTTCGGCGTCCCCCCACCGCTTATTTGTATAATAATTATAATAGCTTGCCCGCTTTTTGTTGGTCTTTTGAATCAAATCTTTTGCCTTGGCGTCTGTCAGATCATACTTTCTTGCGATTCTTCGGATCTTCGTGTCCATATCCGCATGAATGAACAGGCGGAGTACATTGGGATAGTCTTCCAAAGCATAATCCGCACACCGGCCTACCAGAATACATGAGCCTTCGTCGGCAATTTTCTTGATGGAGTTAAACTGGGCAAGAAATACCTTATGGTTAATCGGCATATCCGTATATCCCCCTACGGAATATCCTAAGGAATAGGTGTCCATTACCAGTGAATACAGAAAACTGTTGGTGGGCTTCTCGTCATGTGTTTCAAATAATTCCTGGCAGATACCGCTGTCTTTCGCCGCGCGGTCAAGCATCTCTTTGTCATAGAGTTTGATTCCAAGCTTGTCGGCAACCATGTATCCGATCTCCCGTCCGGCGCTTCCATACTGCCTTCCTATCGTAATAATCGTATTTGTTGTAGCCATATTATTCACGCTCCTTTGATTACTTTACATTTCCTTTCATATTATTATAAATGATTTTCATAAAAATGTATAGAAGTTTTTATACATAACTTATCACAAACAGCTTAATCCGCAGGCAGTTTTTGTAACAAATCCACAAAATATTCCGGCAAAGGCGCTTCAACTTCTAAATATTTCCCGGTGCGCGGATGGATAATACCTAAGGTTTTGGCGTGCAGGGTTTGTCCCGTCAGTCCTTTTAGCGGACATTTGGACGGACCATATATCTCGTCTCCTAAAAGAGGATGGCCAATACTTGCCATATGTACGCGGATTTGATGGGTTCTGCCGGTTTCTAGGCGGCACTGGATATGGGTATACTGAGCTAACCGCTTAAGCACCTGGTAATGAGTAATAGCTTCGCGCCCCTGCCTGGCATGAACGCTCATTTTCTTGCGGTCGGCGGGATGCCTTCCAATGGGGGCGTTTACGGAGCCTTTCTGTTCCCGGATCCGCCCATGCACCACTGCTTCGTAAATTCTGGTAATGGAGTGGTCTTTGAGCTGTTTTGCGAGGCTCTGATGAGCCATATCGTTTTTGCAGACCAGAAGGGAACCGGTGGTGTCCATATCGATTCGGTGGACGATTCCGGGACGCATAATCCCGTTAATTCCGGACAGTTCCGAACCGCAGTGATACAAAAGCGCGTTTACCAGAGTTCCGGAGGAATGGCCTGGCGCCGGATGTACTACCATCTGTTTCGGTTTATTTACAATAATAATATCCTGATCCTCATACAGAATATCCAAGGGAATATTCTCCGGAAGGATTTCCGGTTCCTTTGGCTCCGGAATCGTTACCGTGATCCGGTCAGAGAGAACAAGCCTGTAATTGGCTTTTACAGGCTTGTTCTCAACAAAACAATGGTGTTCCTTTATTAATTTCTGGATATGGGAGCGGGAAATATCCGGCAGGTTCGCCGCAAGATATTTATCAATGCGCATCCCCTCTTCTGTTTCCACGGTGAAGTATTTGTTCAAAATCGTCCTCCTTGTAATACCACAGTATCAGCGCCGCAAGAATGAAAACCGAACAGGTGACATAGATATCCGCGACATTGAAAACCGGAAAATCAATCAGGTTAAAATATAAAAAATCTACCACATATCCCAAACGAAACCGGTCGATCATATTGCCTACTGCTCCGGCGCAGATAAACACAACACAGACTCTAAGCGGAAAAAATCTCTTATTATGCGGAAACTTTCCGTAAAAATAAATCATAACCGCCAGAATGATAACCGTATTAATCAAAAAAACCGTTCTTTGGTTTTGGAACAGACCAAAGGCGGCGCCTCTGTTTTCCAGATAACAAAGCTGGAATACCCGGTCAATCAGGATGATTGGCTTCTGCCCTTTCAGGTGAGAAACGGCCAGAAACTTGGTATACTGGTCAATCAGTACAAAGGCGCCTACAAATACTGCGGCCGAAAGATAAGATAATAGATTTGCTTTTCCCAGTTTCTCATGTGACATGTCGCAAGCTCCTTTGCCGTTAATATTTATAGATTCGGACAAAATAGCGTCCTTTTCTGGTTTCAGAGAGGATTCCGCCATAGACGATTCGCCCTAATCCCCTGACTGAGATAATATCCTGCTCCTTGAGCTGGTATCCGTTGCTGGTCACCAGCTTTCCATTGACATAGGTTTTACCGCCTTCGATGTAGTTTACAAGCTTGCTGCGAGACAAGGGAAATCCAATGGCGAGAACAGAATCCAGCCGGACAGAGGCAACGGTACCGCTCATCTCCTGCAGCTTTGGTTGATAGGAGAAGCTTTCCTGCTCTAACTTCCTGACTGTTACGACGGTATGGCGGACTTTGGTTAGCTGTTCTATCATAAAGCCGGCAATCGTATCTCTGCAAAAAACAAGGCAGCCCTTCTCCTGCATGGCAAGATCTCCGATCTTACGCCGTTCGATTCCAAGATTCAGAATTGCTCCCAGATAATCTCTGTGGGTGAGCGCTTCCGCATATTTCGCGTGAGCCGGAGAAACGCACAGTACGCAGATCGGATAACTGACTGCATAAGAAAGAGCACCAGGTAGAAAAGCAACCATCTGACGCTCCGCGTATTCATACCCTCCAAAAGTCTCATACGGAGATGAAAGACTATTCTTAGGGATTGAATGTAAGATATGAAGTTCATTTAAATTCAAAAAATCTGAAAAAGTTACAATATCCCGGTGATAGGCCGTCTCAGACAGCTCCGTCAGCCGTTTTGCAAGCATCGTCTCTTCCTTATTCATTAATATCCGCCGCCTATCGGTGATGCGTCAATGGAAGACCCGAGAAGATTTTGCAAATCCCCCGAGATATCTACGTTGGTAGGCGTCACAAGGAATATGTAATTGGAAATCTTCTGCAGATTGCCGTCAATCGCAAAGGTAGATCCGGAGGTAAAGTCAATGATTCGCTGTGCAATCTCCAGATCCAGACCCTCTAAATTCAGGATAACCGTACGTCCGCTGAGAAGCGTCTCGGAAATCTCACGGGCATCTTCTACAGAGGCAGGCTTAATAACGCAGACCTCCATACTAACACTGGCGTTCCTTCTTGAAGGCTGGCGCATAGGAGTGATCTTGCTGTTGCTCACGGCCGGCATCTGCTTTCTTGAAGGCTTGCTGTCCCGGTCTCTCTCCCTATCCCGGTCTCTTACATCATAATCGTCGTCATCGTCGTCATATCTATCTTTTCTAGACCGGCCGAAAAGGCTCTTCTTTGCCGGCCTGTCATCATAATCATCATCATAATCATCATCAAAAAAATCATCATCATCATAATAATCGTCGTCATCACTTAACTTCATAATATCAAGAAACTTATCTAATACTCCCATTTTATCTCTCCTATCTTGCGTTTTTCGTTTATCTGTAACTGCGAGCCCCAAACAATCCGGTTCCAACCCGAATCATGGTAGCACCCTCTTCGATCGCAATTTCATAGTCATTTGTCATACCCATAGAAAGCACACTCATAGTAACATTATCTGACTTATTCTCCCCAATGTCAACAGCTAAGTTACGTAAGCGGCGAAAATATATGCGATTATCTTCCGGGTTATCTACAAAAGGCGCTATTGTCATCAACCCTTTGATTCTAATGTGAGGCAAATTACTGATGTTCGAGATAAGTTCTATCGTATCTTCCGGCATTACGCCAAATTTAGATTCTTCTTTTGCCACGTTCACTTCGATTAATATGTCAGCCGTCACCCCTTTTTTGGCAGCTTCTTTTTCGATCTCCGATGCAAGCCGGAAGGAATCCACAGAGTGAATGAGTTCTACTTTATCGATGATGTATTTCACCTTGTTCCGCTGAAGATGGCCGATCATATGCCAGGATATATCATCCGGAAGCGCGTCAACTTTGTCAGTGATTTCCTGGACTTTATTTTCTCCGAATATGCGGTTCCCCAAATCATAAGCTTCCCGCAGCATCGGGATTGGTTTGGTTTTACTGACGGCAATCAACGTAACCTCATCTCGCTTCCTTCCTGCTCTCTTACAGGCCGCCTGAATCTTTGCCTCTACCGCTTCAAAATTATCTTTCAGCATTTATCATCAACTCCTTAAAATACGATATCATTATCCCGCACAGTATCACAGTCAAGAGCTATATGGTCATAATTGGACAGCCCGTAATCATTTCCATTGGAAATAATATAATATTCATCGCTTTCGCAAAGGATATTTACCGGACGGAACACTGCGTAACCTTTGTTTATGTTATATACGCCTGATAGAGAATCCTTTTCTTTTAGCGTACAGGTGTCTCCGGAATCCGGTTTTAAGAGTACCGTCCCCTCTTTCAATAGATTCATATCGATATATACCATATCCGTCCCTATATCTCGGTAATAAACCGTTACAGGTTCAAATACTACTGAATTACGCTTTCCCTGAACCATGACTCCCGTTTCGTTACTGTTTCCGCCTCTGGTCAGATAATCCTGAGGAATGGTGTAAAATTCTTTTTTGGTCACGGCAGATTTCGGTATCTTTAAGCCGGTTTCATCTTCAAGAATCAATTCAATATCAAGAAAACGTTCTGTGGCATACCGAATCATGGAATGGTCAAACGTAAAAAAACCAAGATTGGAGTCCGCTGTGTTATATAGAGCAAATTCTGCCCAAGTAGTTTCATTATCTTTGGAGAATCGTACTTTAATGTATTCTTTGTCGGCAACTTCTTTTGCCATGGCGTTATCCAATTCAACGGCGACGGTCCAGATATCGCTGGTTATCAGCTTATACACCGGATCGCCTGCATAGACCTTCATATCATTCGTTAAGTCCATGCTCTCATAGTCTGTTTTGGCTATGATATCTTCGGTTACTTTATCAAGTGTCAGGTCTTCGTATCCGTCAATCGTATAGACGATAATTCCGTCTGATTGGGCGGCATATACATCCAGTCCCTCTGTACCGTTTGCCAGAAGCGACTCCAGTTTTGCCTGGCGGCTCTGTGCAAAATTGGTCTGCACCACATCCATTACCGAATTTTTTAGAGCGTAGACGTCGCTGTACTGCTCTGGCTGAAAGCTGTCGGAAAAACTCTGTGTTTTCTGAAGAATAGAAGCTTTTGTTTCCGCCGTTAACTCCGCGTCCCCGGCTTCGGCAGAAGTTTCCTCCGTTCCCATTTCCATAGTGTCAATATCCAGTTTATTAGGTGAAAGCGTATACACGTCTGTTTTTTTCCCTACCTTGCTGCCCTCCATCGCGAAATAGTTGATATATCCTTCGGCTTCTGAAACGACCACTTCTTCCTCTCTGAGAACAATGCCTTTATACGCCGTATCCTTCAGGATAGAGCCTTCACGTACTTCATACACGGAAACGCGTCTTCCTGTCACATAAATTAAAACTGTGATGACCAGATAAATAAAGATAATACCAAAGAGTACTACGCCTACATTCCAGCGCCGTTTTTTCTGATAAATCTGTATATTAGCCAAATCATTTCCTGCCAATTCGCTTCATCCCCCTCTGTTATAGCCCTCTTAGAGCGGCGCCGTTCAGATAATGGAACTCTTTGCCCTGAAAACTTCCCCTCTCCATCATCATTTTTTCAAATTCGTCTTTTAATTTCCACCAACTGACGCCCCAGTTACAAAAGGCAGACGATTCTTCGGGAATCCTTGAAAACAGTCGTTCCACAGCAATTTCCGGAGAAAGGTATTCTATAAAATGAACCAGCCGATTCAGATATTCTTCCTTGGAACATACCGCTATTTTACCATCTTTATACCATTCGCACAATAAGCTGTTTTTTGCGATATAAAGAGAATGCAGTTTTACGGCCGGGATTTTTAACGCCGATAAAAATTTAGCGCTTTCAATACTGTCCGTCAGCGCGTCGCCCGGAAGGTTTAAAATTACATGCGCGCATATCTCAAAAGTAAACTTTTGAATATGAAGTACCGCGTCGATAAATTCTGACAATCCGTGTCCTCTGTTCATATTAGAAAGGGTATGATAATTTACTGTTTGGAGTCCCAGCTCAATCGTAATCCCAATGGAAAACTTTTCGGATATCTCCTTCAGCGCTTTTAGATAATCATCACGGATACAATCCGGCCTGGTAGAGACGGCAATTTCCACGATATTATCCACAGCAGCAGCTTCGGTCATATATGTTTTAAAATCCGCAAGCGGCAGATAGGTATTGGTATAGTTCTGAAAATACGCGATAAATTTGCGCGCATGGTACTTCTTTTCGATCAGCGCCTTTCCTGCAATGAGCTGTTCTTGTACGGAAGCTCCAAAGGACGCAGACTCAAATCCGGTTCCCTGTTCGGCGCAAAATACGCATCCTCTATTTCCGTGTTTCCGGTTTGGACAGGTCACAGGCAGGGAGATCGGAAGTTTATAAACTTTTTCCAGGTATTTTTTCTTTAAATATTCGGAATATGAATAATATAAATCTGTCATGAATAAATGTTTCCTAACTCGTATATACTATCCTCACAGTAAAGGAGGAATACGCATGAAATGGTTTGATAATACAGCGCTAACACTAGTAATCATCGGCGCGGTCAATTGGCTGTTGGTCGGTATCTTCCGCTTTGATCTGGTAGCCTTTATATTCGGAAATTTAAGCTGGATATCCCGAATCGTATATGCTATCGTTGGGTTATGCGGTCTTTACCTCATCAGTCTGTATGGACGCATCTATTCCAGCGAACAATAATAAGGAGGGGTATGATGCCCCTCTATTTTATTGGATATTGGGTATCTGGTTAATGATCGCGCTCATATCTTCATAGAGAAGCGGCTTAGAATCCGCTCCCATTACAATGGATATATAGGAATTTCCCCCATTATCCTGATTTAAAAGTACCAGACAGTTCCCTGCTTCCCCTGTATATCCCGTCTTCCCGCCGATAACCGAAGCCCCGTGGGGAAGTTCTGCCTCGCCTCTTGCATAAAAACTTGTAGGCTCCCAGTTTTCCTGCCGGACAGTTCCGCCGGCATCGGTAATATCAGCCGTATAAGAAGAGACGCGGATAATATTTACAAATTCTTCATATTTAATACATTCATTAAAAATCAGATATAAATCATATGCAGTCGTATAATGATTCTCATCATGAAGCCCGTGAGGCGTCGTAAAATTCGTATTGACAGCCCGAAGTTCCTTTGCCTGTGCATTCATCATAGCTGCAAATCCTTCTATGTCGCCGCCCACGTATTCCGCAATGGCCGCCGCATTATCGTTTCCTGACTCAAGAAGCAGTCCGTAAAGCAGGGCGCCCATGGTCAGCCGGTCTCCTTCCCGCAGCCCGCAAACCGATGCGTCGGCAGGAAAACTTGCGGCTGCCGCGCTTGCACTGACGGTTACAACTTCATCGACACTGCAGGATTTCAAAGCGACAAGGGCGGTAAGAATCTTTGTTGTACTTGCGGGATAAAGCTTTTCGTGCATATTATATGCATAATCAACCTGACATTTGTTCACGTCAAAGAGTGCGGCCGCATGCAGGGAAACGTCGCCTGCGAAGCCTTCGATCTCCACATTCCCGCTGCTGACGCATAAATCCTCCGCGTACAGACGCCCTTCATAGAGATTACGGTTGTAATTTTCATGTTCATATTCGGCAATGATCGGCTCTGTTTTTCCCTTACAGCCGGTACAAAGAGAAACGGCCGACAGAATTACGCAGCAATAAATCGGTATTTTATCTATACATTTCACGCCAATCCAAATCTCCTCTGTCTAGTGCTAATACGATCAGTTCCGCCGTGGTAAGATTACTTGCCATAGGAATATTGTGCATATCGCAAAGTTTGATTACGTCATTCACATCCGGTTCATGAGGCTTTGCGTCCGTCGGATCCCGAAGAAAAATCAATGCGTCAATATCGTTCTGCGCAATCTGGGCTCCAAGCTGCTGCTTTCCGCCTAACGGACCGGCAAGATATTTGTGAACAGATAAGTTGGTCACTTCTTCAATCAAACGTCCCGTCGTTCCCGTGGCGTACAGGCTGTGCCTGCTTAGAATTCCCCGGTATGCGATACAGAAATTCTGCATCAGGGTTTTCTTTGAATCGTGTGCGATTAAACCTATGTTCATCGTTTTACACTCCTTACTTATATTTTTTTGGCTGAAGGCTGACGTTTAATACCAGCCCGATACCAAAGTACAAACTTACTAAAGAGGTCAGTCCATAACTGACAAACGGCAGCGTAATTCCCGTATTTGGGAATATCTGAGTCGCTACTGCAATATTAATAAACGACTGGATTCCAATCAGCGTGCCTACCCCGCAGCAAATGATCCGTCCAGACATATCCTGCGCCCGGACGCCGACCAAAATACATTGTATCACTATCAATAATAACAGAGCTATCACCAGACAGCAACCCACAAATCCCAATTCTTCTCCGATAATTGCAAAAATAAAATCTGTCTGCGGCTCCAGAATAAAGTTTCCGTTTTTTACGGAAGTCGTCGTATTGTTATTCAACCCTTTGCCAGTTAACTGTCCGGAGCCGATTGCCATTACTGAATTATTCTGCTGATAAGCCTCGTCGCTTGCGTATTCTTCCGGATCTAACCAGGCAAGAATTCGTTTCTGCTGATAATCGTCCAGAATCTTCTGGTTCGGCTGTACCACAATGCTTAAGAAAATAATTGCCGCAGGAATGGTAATTAACAGCACTGCTCCGATAAAACGATAGCTCAGCCCTCCTATATACATCAGAAAGCAGAACAAAAGCGCAGTACAGATGGTTGTAGACAGATTCGGTTCCTTGTAGATTAGAACCAGCGGAATCAATATCAGTACGACAGCTTTTATAATCGTCTGGCGTTCGCTTAAGTCCTGTTCATGTTTCATAATAAACCTTGAAAAGAAAAGGATCAGCAGAATCTTTGCCAGTTCGGAAGGCTGAAAATTGGTAAAACCAATATCAATCCAGCGCCTTGCGCCATTGACATATACGCCGATTCCCGGAATGAGGACAATCGCTAGCATAAACACAGAAGAAAAATACAAAATCCAGTAAAATCCTACAATCCAGACATAATCAATCAGAGACACGACGGCCATAACGCAGAGTCCAAGCACTACGCCCACAATTTGTCTGTTCTGGTAGCTTTGGTTTGCGCTGCCTACCACGAGTATTCCGATCAGGGATATGGTAAGAACCAGTATCACCAGACTAAATTTGTAATCTTTTAATTTGTATGGTCTACGAAGTTTAATCAGTTTCAATGCTCTTCTCCTGTTAGCTGAATATGTATGGCGGACCTGGTAATCGATACCTGGAAGTCTTCTTTGGTTATCTCTACATATCTGGAAAGCGTTTTATAGAGTTCATGGCAGATCAGGTCATACTCTTTCGGTTTACAATGCACCCGGTCGGCAACCAGAAGCGCCTCTAACCTTTCCTTTGCAATCCGTACCGACGATCTTTTTACCATCAGGAAAACCTCCTAATTTTTCCTAAAAAGATTGGAAAGCCGGCTGAAAAAGCTCTGCCCTTTGCTCAGATCAAGGAACGGAATTTCTTCTCCTAAAATCCTCCGGCATATATTGGAATATGCGTCCCCGGCAAACGATTCCATTCCGATCACCGGAACTCCCTGGTTGGTTCCGATTACAATCTGCTCGTCGTCGGGAATGGTTCCAAGCAAGGGAATTGACAAAATCTCCGTCACATCGTCCACCGACATCATGTCCCCTCTTTTTACCATATCGATTCGGATTCGGTTAATGATTAAATCCATCTTCTTAAAATGTTTCGACTCCAACAGGCCGATAATCCTGTCTGCGTCCCGGATTGCGGAAACCTCCGGCGTAGTCACGACAAAGGCTCTGTCCGCCCCCGCGACGGCATTTTCGAATCCTTGTTCAATCCCCGCCGGGCAGTCCAGCAATACAAAATCATACTCCTCCCGGAGTTCTTCCGTCAGCTTCTGCATCTGCCCCGGAGATACGGCAGTCTTATCCTTTGTCTGCGCGGAGGGAAGCAGGTACAAATTCTCATACCTTCTGTCCCTGATCAGCGCCTGCTTCAGTCTGCACTTTCCCTCTATCACGTCTACCAGGTTGTATACGATAAGGTTCTCAAGTCCCATCACTACATCCAGATTCCGAAGACCTAGATCCGTATCGATGATTACAACCTTTTTATCAAGCTGTGAAAGTCCTGCTCCGATGTTCGCGGTAGTAGTTGTTTTGCCTACGCCGCCTTTTCCTGAAGTAATAACAATAACCTCGCCCATGATAATCCTCCTGCTCTTTCCGTTATCGAATCTGATTAATCGCTGTGTGCTGACACAGTTACTTTTTTGGCAGTTCCGGTAATCAATTCTTCCGGAGCTGTTATTTCGTAATAGTATTCCATAACATCATTTCCTACTTCGGCGGCAAATGTAGAGCTGTATCCGTTTGCAATTCGTATTGCCATTGCCAGTTCCGGATTACTGCTGGGCGCAAAGCCTACAAATAAACCATGGTCAGGATGTGATGTACTCTGCTGTGCGGTACCGGTTTTACCAAATAGCTGGATTTCGCTAATGTTGAGCTTTCCGAATACGGTATGGTTATTTTCCACAACTCCCCGCATTCCTGCGTGAACCAGATCCCATGTGTTCTGTGAAATTCCCTCTACGGTATTCTTTATCTTTGGTTTCTGCTGCATTTTCACCTTTCCGTCAACCGTTTCCACCCGGTCTAACAGCGTCAGATCGTATACGGTTCCCCGGTTTGCAACGGCGGAAATGTATCTGGCAAGCTGACTGGTGGTGTAGTTGTTAGTACCCTGTCCCATTGAGGAACGAACAGAGTCTTCATCCGATATTTGCGGATCTGTTTCCGGAACCTCAATTCCGGAAACGGTGTCGAGACCGAACCTTACCGCATAATCCTTTAACTTGTCCAGTCCCAAATTGTTGGAATATTCCCGCTCGGCCGGATTTCCATTCTCATCATAAATGATTTCGTCGGAGGGGCTGTCCATGCCCAGCCGAAATCCCAGTTCACAGAAAAATACGTTGCAGGAATGTGTAAGCCCTCCTACAATTCCTACCGTTCCATGGGCGCTTGGATACACCCAGCAGCGCACGTTAGGTTCTACACTGTCATAAACGCCGTCGCAATTGATATAGGTATTTTCAGAAATAACGCCTTCCGTAAGTCCTGCGATTGCCGCCAGCGGTTTATAGGTGGAACCAGGAGCGGTTTTTTCCTGTGTGGCATTGTTGTAAAACGGACGGGAAGAATCGGTTACAAGCTGATTGTAATATACGCTGTCCATGGAGTTTGCCAGCCGGTTATTGTCGTATCCCGGATAGGATACGCAGGCCAATACGCTTCCGTCATTCGGATCTGTAATGACGACCGAGCCGGTACAAGGCTCCAGTCCAAGCTGTCCAGGCGTAATATCCAGCGTTTCAATTTTTCCCCGGATAAAATCATAAGAGCTTAAACTTCCGTCGGCAAGCGCATTGTATTGTCCGGCGTCCGGTTCCAGTATGTTCTGTTCATAGAGAACCATTGCAATGTCTCTTCCGGAAACGCGGCCTGCTTTGATCATATAGCGGTAAATAAGCTTTTCAAATGAGTTGCTGCCGTCAAGCCTGTCCTGTACATAGGAAATCATAGCCTGATAAATCTCAGAAGCGTCCGAATACGTCTCGCCTTTCTGCAGATACTTGGAAAGCCTGGATACATTCAGCCAATTTTCGGAAATCGCATAGTTTAAATAGTTGTAAATATTAATGGTTTCATCATCTTTCCACTGCTGATATGTTTCATCTTTCGTATCGATCGCTTCCTGCATCAATACGCCGTCGGCAGTCAGGATATCGCTTACAATAAAAGACTGGTAAGCCTGCCATTCCCGTTCCATATCTTTATAGAAAGGCGCGTTCGGATCCCTCATATCCGCGGCAAGCTTTTCTAAAACCATCTGTTTATATTCATGAAAGGAAGCAGCAATCCGCTGTTCCGCAGCCCCTGCTTCTTCGTCGTCAAAATGATCCATATCAATAATGTCATTCCCGATAAACTGATAGTACATATCCCCGCTTGCGACAACTACGTCGGCCGCATTCTGACACTGGGATCTGTCATAATCCAAAACATCCGACATCTTAGCAAGCAGAATCCCCGCCAGTTCCTGTTCTAGAATGTCGTAAGCGGCCTTCTGTAAGTCCGCGTCTATCGTTAGATACAAGTCGTTTCCCGCGCTGGATTTCTTAATCGTGGAAGACTCAATTACTTTTCCTACACTGTTTACATACAAACGAACCTGCCCCTTCTCGCCCTGCAGATCACCGTCCATAATCTGTTCGAGCCCCGATTTTCCGATCGTATCCGTAAGCGAGTACCGTTTTTTCTCTCTTGCGCTTAACGTATCGTATTCCTCCTGCGAAATCTGTCCCGTATAGCCGATAATATTGGCAAAATATTTGCTGTCGGCATACCGTCTCATGGAATCCTCGGCAATTTCTACGCCAGGAAGCTCGTCCATCGCTTCCATAACTGCCGCAACGGTTTCCTCACTTACATCCTCTGCAACCGTAACCGGAATGAACTTCTGGAAGCGGTTCAGTCCAATCGCGTACCGAATGGTGACCAGTTTCAATACTTCCGACTTCGTATAGTCATCCTCGTCGATTCCGTAACCGTACAGCTCGTCCGTACAGAGATAATGGATGATATCTTCCGCAGTCTGACGGCGCTGCTCGTCGGTCAGTTTATCAATGGTACTTAAACCATAAACGTCCGCAATAAATCGCAGCCGCAGAGTTTCGTCCTCCATCGTAAATTCATATTCCCCGTTTTCAAGCATAATATTAAAATCATGGATAACGGAATCGTCGTTCTCTTCTACTAATTTGATGATCTGGCGTATCTCTTTGTTCAGAGCGTCATTCTTTTCGCTGCTTTCGTTATAATTGTCTTCAATTGTCACCGAGTAAGCAAGTTCATTGTAGGCGAGAAGTTTGCCGTTTCTGTCATAGATATTGCCCCTTGTCCCCTGAATGGTACGGGTTTTCTGAATCTGAAGCTTGTAATCATCCAAATATTGCTGCCCGTTTACAATCTGCAGTTTAAACAATCTTCCCACAAGAATAACTGACAGAATACAAAATACTGTCATTACCACAAAGACTCTTGTTTTGAAATATTCTGCGGCGGCATTTTTCAGCCGCTCCCATAAACTATACAAATCTGCTTGCACTCCTTTGTTCTTCCGCCTCTAATCTGCGGTTCACATGTAGAATTATCTGATATAAAATCAAAGTAACCAAAATCGTATATACTAATTCGGGCAGTATCACATGCCCCAGGAAATAGGAAAATATAAATTCTCCATGAAGCATAAACAGGCACACATACACGGCGAGGCCGTAAACCAGATCGCTTACCCCGATCAGAATCAGCGGAAACTTAATGTCGTCGTCAAAAAACATCCGGTGAAACGTACCGTTTAAATATCCAATCACCGTATAAATCAGCGCATAGAACCCCGGCAGTCCGGCCCAGAACAAATCCATAAAAAGTCCGCTGGCAAAGCCAACTGCCATACCGCCCTTTTCTCCCCGCATAAATCCAAAAGACGCCGTCACCACAATCAGAAGGTTCGGCCGGATATCCGCGAAAGTCAGGCTGCTGAATACGGTAGACTGCAGGAGAAACGCAGCTAAAATAAACAGGCCTGTAATGAGCTTTCGTTTCATTGCTGTTCATCCTTTCTATCGGCTTCTTCGTCGGAGCCGTTCACCAAATCTTGTTTCGTGGATGTAATGACCAATACTTCCTGAAGATTGTTAAAATCAACCGCCGGCGTAATATATCCGGAACGTGTCAGATTATTAGAATCCACTTCTATTTCGCTGATATAGCCGATGAAGATTCCCTGCAGAAATTTGGAACTGATGTGAGAAGTTACGATCTGCTCTCCTACATCAATTTTGTTGTCATTATTGGGAAGCTTCTCAAAACGGATTCTTCCGTCGCTCATTAGCTTTAAATCTCCACGCACCATACACAAATCTGAAGTAGACAGCACCATACCGCTAATGTTGCTTTCGTCGTCAATGACGGACCGCACCTGCGCGTAATTCGGGCCTACCTCCGTAACAATTCCCGCAAGTCCGCTTCCCGCAAGCACGTTCATATCGGCTTTAATTCCGTCGCTGCTTCCTTTATCAATGGTAAAAGAATTGAACCAGTTGGTGCCGTTATTGGCAATGACATGGGCTCCGACCTTTTCATAGTCGGCATAATTCTGATCCAGCTTATAAAGCTCCTGCAATCGCTCCAATTCATATTGTTCCTGGCGGAGCCTGGTATTGTCAATCATCATATCGTCCAGTTTTGACTGCAGGGTTTCGTTCTCTTTCTTTAGTTCATCCAGCGTCTTGAAATTATCTGTTAAGTCCCCCATCCATCTGCCGATGGAGCTGATTCCCTTCTGCATGGGTATTACCGTATAGCCGCCGAGAATACCGATCGGGCCCCTGCCGCCGGAAAAGCGTTCAATTCCCATAAGAATACCGCAGATAATGATCAGGGCCAGTAATATATATTTTGCCGAGATCCTGTACTGATTCTTAATCTTCATCTTATCTCATCCACCTATAATTTTCATCAATCATTGAATATGCCAGTTTCTTCAAATCCTTCGATTCGATAATTTTCTTCAGACCCATAACCGCGCAGAGATCCGGATCAATGGCCGTTCGGACGCGGATCCCTGTCATCTCTTCTAAGTAGACCTCCAATCCGGGAAGATTAGCAACTCCGCCAGTAAGGAAAATACCGTTTTTCCTTACTGCTTTACGTATCTCGGACGGCGTCCGGTCCATCAGCGACTGAATGGCGTCCACACACTGCTCCAAAGGCTCTTTAATCGCTGCTCTCACCAGATTAATCGAAATCTCACGGCGCTGCGGAACGCCCGTAATCAAATCTCTTCCGGAAATTGTCAGCGCCGCGTTATTATCCTCGCTGAATACGCCGAAATGCTTTCTGAGCACTTCCGAAGTGAGACGTCCGATAAGGAAATCATGATTGAACCGGACAAGCTGCGCAACTTGCTGGTCGAAGGTGGCTCCGCCTAGTTTTAAAAGCCGGTTTAACACCAGTCCGCCTCCGGCAATGATGGAAAGTTCCGTAGTCTCTCCTCCAAAATTCACAATAAAAAGACCTTTCGTATTTTGAGCGTCCAGATTCATCCCAATCGCATCCGCAATACCGCGCTCCACGATATTTACTTCCTTTGCCCTGGCAGTTGAATGAATCACCAAGTCAAAGAACGCCTTCTTCTCCACCTCTGTTACATCCGTAGGTACCGCTATTACATATTCGGAGCCCCTTGCAAAGTGACGCTCCTTCTTGAGAAGATTCTGCAGCAGATACTGCATATCGTTAAACCGTGAAATCACGCCTTCCTTCATGGGAAACACCACTTGGATATTGGGCGGGGTTTTCTCATACATCTCATAAGCCTGATCGCCTACCGCAAAAATGTCATGACCGTCCGAAAGCGCAATCGCGGTCTTTTCTTTCCATATTGTATCCAGTTTTTTATCATAAACCTTAATCTCATAAGAGCCAAGATCCAAACCGTATATATTTCTTGCCATCGATATTATCCTTTCATTCAAGCAGTCCCTGCTCCGAAAAACTGATATAACAATTATTGCCAATCACAATATGATCTAACAGCTCAATTCCAATTAATTCTCCTGCCTGACGAATTCTTTCGGTAATTAACCGATCCTCTCTGCTAGGAGCGGGGTCGCCGCTTGGATGATTATGGAGAATAATGATTGAGACCGCATTTTTTTGCAGCGCCTCTATAAATAATTCCCGGGGCGTAATCAGCGAAGCGTTTACCGTACCCTTGGATATATCGGATTCGCCAATCAGCCTGGCTTTTGAATTCAGCATCAGGAGCTTCATAAGCTCCTGCCTTTCATGCCGCATATCTTCCATATAATACTTCGCTATGGAGGCCGGACATGTGAACTGCAGCATCTCGCATGCAGACGCCTTCGCTAAGCGTTTTGCCAGCTCGGAAATGCAGACGATCTGAATTGCTTTGACCCGTCCGATTCCTTTTAGCTTTTTCAGCCGCTCAATCGTAAAATGGTGGATCCCCAGTATCCCGTCCTCTCCGGCGTAATATAAAATCCTCCTTGTAAGTTCGAGAACATTCTCTCCGCGGCTTCCAGTACGCAAAAGCGCTGCGAGAAGCTCCGCGTCCGTAAGACTTCCCGCGCCCAAACGCTCGCATTTCTCATAGGGGCGCTCTAATTCTGACAATGTTTTCATGGTGTTCGTATGACTCATATCTTTTGTAGACTCTTAATGATGCTCCCCAAGACAAGAAAATTACATGAAGCGATATATAATAATTGCAAGAACAACACCTATTATGCTTGATATTGTAATCTTTATCGTAAGACCAAAGGTAATTACCAGAAGCCCGAGATTCAATACAATTGGTTTTTCCAGGCCAAATGTCTGTCCATAGCCAAGCCAGTTAAGCGCAGCCACATTTTCGGTAAGCATCCCGATAAAGCCGCCTAAAACTAAACCCGCAAGGACAAGAAGAAACAAAGCCCAGGAATTTTTGCTTCCTGCTCCCTTCATATGTACTCCTCCTCATATCCAGATCATTCCTAAAAACTCTGTATATTTTAACACATTTGGAAAAATGTGTATAGACTTATCCAATTAAAAATTTCTTAAACTGCTTTACGCCATGTCGAATGGACGGTATCTTTTGACGATTGATTCTGCCGTTTTTAGTCCGTCCATGGCCGCCGAAGCGATGCCTCCCGCATATCCGGCGCCCTCCCCGCAGGGATAAATTCCCCGGATGCTCCCCTGGAAGCTTTCATCCCGGAAAATTCTTACCGGGGAGGAGGTGCGGCTTTCCACTCCGGACAATACCGCGTCTGCGTTCCCATAACCCGGAAGCTTCCGGTCAAAGGCCTCTATTCCCTGGCGAATACTGTCCGCAAGTTCTTCCGGAAATATACTTCTGACATTTGCGGGAACGAACGCCCCCTTCATGGCGGGCCGGATTGCGCCGAATCCTTCCGACGCTCTATTTTCACAGAAATCTCCAAACAACTGGGCGGGAATCTTTCCGTTTCCTATTTCAAAAGCCTTCTGTTCTAACATCCTTTGAAACGCAACTCCTGAAAGAGGCGTTCCGTCTGGAAAATCTTCCGGTCTGACGGTCACGATTACAGCGCTGTTCGCATTTCTTCCTGCACGGCTGCGGTAACTCATCCCGTTCACAGCCAGGCGTCCCTCCTCCGAAGAAGCGTTTACCACATAACCGCCGGGACACATGCAGAAGGTATAGACGCTTCTGCCGTTTGCTAAGTTCTCGGTCAGCTTATAAGAAGCAGCCGGAAGTCCGTTTCTTCTTTGACCTCCATACTGCGCCCGATCAATCATTTCCTGCGGATGCTCTATGCGCACGCCTACTGCAAATGCCTTTGCTTCCATCTGAAGCCCTCTCGTATAAAGCGTCTGAAACGTATCTCTAGCGCTGTGGCCAATGGCAAATACCGCCGTCTGTGTTTCCCAAAATTCCTCTTTCCCACTGTCCGTATTTTTTATGTTCAGACCCAAAAGCCGTTTTCCATCGCCGATGAAGTCGGTTACCTGACTGTGAAACCGTATTTCTCCGCCATGGTTTACCAAATCAAGACGCATATTTTTTACTACTTCGATCAAAATGTCCGTTCCAATATGGGGTTTGCTCACATACAGAATATCCTCCGGCGCTCCGTATTTGACGAACCATTCCAGCACTTTGTGATTTCGCCCCATCGGATCCTTTACCAGCGTATTTAGTTTTCCGTCGGAGAACGTCCCCGCGCCGCCCTCTCCAAACTGTACGTTGGAATCCGGGTTCAGCGTTCCCGTTTTCCAAAACATCTCCACATCCTTCAGCCGTTCGTCTACCCTGCCTCCGCGCTCTAATACCACAGGACGGTAGCCAAGCTCCGCCAGCAAACAGGCGCAGAACATTCCAGCCGGGCCGCTTCCAACAACTACAGGCCGGAAGGTCATCGGCTCCCTGCCGGGTACCGGATACTCATAAGGCCGAACATCCGACTTTTGTATATTCTTATTTTTATTCCGCTTGAGAATCTGGTTTTCCCCGGATACCTGCGCGTCTATCGTATAGATGTAAAAGAGTTCCGGTTTTTTTCTGGCGTCCAGAGACTGCCTGCGGATTTTGTAAGAACGCAGGCAGTTTTCCTGGATTCTCAGAGTACGGCATATTTTCTTTTCAAGGTCTGTCGTTGTATGTCCTATTTTTAGTTTCAATTGTGTAATCCGAATCATACGCTCTCCTTATAAACCGTTGGTCTGCGGATACGGCGCCGCGGCGTACTGTCCCGCCCTGATTCCGGAACCCCATGCGAAGTGCAGGTTGTATCCGCCGCAGATTCCGTCTATATCTAAAAGCTCTCCTGTCAAAAACAATCCTTTTACCAGTTTTGATTCCATCGTGCGGGGAGACACTTCCGCCGTTTTTACTCCGCCCGCGCAGACCTGCGCTCTGGAAAACGGCTTTGTCCCGGAAACCGGAACTTCAAAACATTTACAGCAATCCGCAAACTTCCTCCACGTTTCTTCTGAAATTTTCTCTGCCCATACTTGTCTCTCTATACCGGATTCAGCCAGAAGAACCGGGATCAGCTTAGACGGAAATATCGTATTCAGCAGCTTTTGAGCCGCGCATTTTCCCCAAAGTTCCCGCCTTCTGTGAAGTTCTCGATAAAGCTCTTTCTTCGGGATATGAGGAAGGAAATCAATTTGGACAGTTACGTTTTTATTTTCCCGCAATGCTTTTGCGGCGTACCGGCTGATTTGAAACACCGGAATTCCTGAAATTCCGTAATCCGTAAGCTGCAGCTCTCCCATGTCTTCGGCAGTAAACTGCCCTTCCACAAAAAGGGAAACTGCCGCTAAAGTCCGGATTCCGGCAAGCTTACGAAACCATTTTTTATCTGAAACAAGCGGCGCCAGAGCCGGAACAACCGGCGACAGGGAATGTCCCAGTTCTTTTGCCAGAGCGTATCCGCTGCCGTCGCTTCCGGAGATATCCGAAGCTTTGCTCCCTGCCGCAAGAATTACTTTAGACGCGTAAAAAGATTTGTTCTGTCCCTGACAGTTGATCAGAAATCCGCCTTTTGTTCTGCGGATGTGTTCTGCGTGACAATCCGTAACAACCCGCGCCCCAAGCCGCAGAAGCTCTGTATCAAAGGCTTCCCGCACTGCCGAAGCCTGGTCGCATAATGGATATACATAGTCGCCGCGGCATTTCGTATAAATCCCCACAGAAGCCAGAAATTCAAGAGCCGGAGCCGAATCAAAGCCTTCTAGAAACTCCCCGGCAAATTCCGGGTCGTCGCTTCTATAGTCTTTGCTCCGAATGCGCAGGTTCGTTAAGTTGCAGCGTCCGTTTCCGGTAGATAACAGTTTTTTCCCTAATATATCATTGTGTTCCAGTATCGTTACAGAGGCTCCTGCGCGCGCCGCCGAAACCGCTGCAGCCATTCCGGAAGCCCCGCCGCCAATGACAACTATATCCTGCATGCCGCTCTCCCTTTCTTTTCCAAACTACAGACGGATAACTCCGTCCCGCACTAGGTATTCCAGAGACATTAAGATTCCTAATTTTGCGTGGGGCCAGGTAAGCCCTCCCTGGAAATAGACTGCGTAAGGAGGCTTCATCGGCCCGTCCGCGCTTAATTCAATCGAAGATCCTTGTACAAACGCGCCCGCCGCCATAATCACGTCGCTGTCATAACCAGGCATTGCCCATGGTTCCGGCGTCACATAGGAATCCACCGGAGCAGCCGCCTGAATTCCTCTGCAGAAAGCGACCACGCCCTCCGGCGTGCCAAACTCCACCGCCTGGATAATATCATGCCGGCTCTCCCGACTGTCGGGAATGACCGGATAACCCAGATGTTCATATATATTCGCGGCAAAGACGGCTCCTTTTAACGCGCTTGCCGTTACCACCGGCGCAAGAAATAATCCCTGATAAAAGGACTGCATAACGCCAAGGGAAGCGCCTACCTCCCTGCCAAGTCCCGGCGATGTTAGTCTGTATCCGCAGTTCTCAATCAACTCTTGTTTTCCGGCAATATATCCTCCGATGGGGGCAAGACCGCCGCCCGGATTCTTAATCAGGGAACCCACAACCAAATCGGCGCCTGCATCGCTGGGCTCCGCAGTTTCCACAAACTCGCCGTAACAGTTATCCACCATGCAGATCACATCCGGCTTTATGCGCTTTACAAAGGCGATCGCTTCTCCAATCTGATTCACGGAAAAACTGGGCCTGGTCTGGTATCCTTTGGAACGCTGGATGGTAACGAGTTTTGTTTTTTCTGTGAGCGTCTGTGCAATCTTCTCGTAATCAAAGCCGCCGTCCGGCAGCAAATCTACCTGAGAATAGGTGACGCCGTATTCCGCAAGAGAGCCTTTCGAGGGCCGGATTCCGATTACCTCTTCCAAAGTATCATAGGGCTTTCCCGCCACAGACACCAGTTCGTCTCCCGGTCTTAGATTTGCCGACAACGCGAGGGCGAGAGCATGGGTTCCGCAGGTAATCTGAGGGCGCACTAAGGCGGCTTCTGTATGGAACACTTCCGCATAAACCTTTTCCAACGTATCCCTTCCTAAGTCGTCGTAACCGTATCCGCTTGCGTAATGGAAACACGCTTCGCTCACCCGGTTTTTCTGCATAGCCAGAATGACTTTCATCTGATTGTGTTCTGCTGTTTCGTCAATTTCCCGGAACCGTTCCTTTAGCCGCTCTTCCATCTGGGTTCCCAGATTTACTACGGAAGGACGGATTCCCATTTGTTGATACATTTCTGCTGTCGCCGACATACTATCTGTACTCTCCTTCATTCATTGCAATTCTAATTTTTGTTTTTAATTCCGCAGTCTTTGAATCCATTTCCGGATTCAGGGACGGAATCTCCCGCACTACGTCCGCGGCTTTTTTTAAGTTTCCCATATCATAAAGAAGCGCCGCCCGGTTCAGCTCAAACAACGCCTTCTCACCCCTTGTTTTTGCAAGCGGCTTGAGCGCAAGCAGTTCCTGATAAGTATTCTTCGTGTCCTTGCTGTAGGAATACAGCTCCAGCAGCGGGTTTAATTTCTTTAAAAATCGAGATCCCCCAAACAATCTTCTAAGCATGCTATTCTCCCCTTATTTTCTTGTTTAAACTTCTGAATGAAAAAACGGAATCTGTTTTTTCATCGTTTCTAATATTGCGTCTTCGTTATACCCATATTCGTTCTTGTTTATCCAAATCACATCCCGCTCCCGTTTAAACCAGGTAATCTGCCTTTTAGCAAAATGCCTGGTATCCCGTTTGATTCTATACACCGCTTCTTCCAGCGTAATCTCCCCTTCCAGATACGCAAGCAGTTCCTTATAGCCAAGCCCCTGCATGGAAACAAGCTCTCTGGTATATCCGCGGTTTTTCAAATCCCTCACTTCCGCTAAAAGCCCGTCTTCCATCATTTGGTCTACCCGGGCGTCAATTCGTTTATATAGTCTGCTTCTCTCGTCGTTTAACACAAAATACCGGAATTCGTAAGGCGATTCCTTCGCCCGCTGGACTTCGTTGTGGACGGAAATGCAGCTTCCTGTCAGATGGTGGTACTCCAGCGCCCGAATGATTCGCTTTACATTGTTGGCATGGATTTCTTGCGCCGCCTTCGGGTCGGCCGCCCGCAGCCGGTCATGGAGCTTTGCCGCCCCGTAGTCCTTCGCGTACTGCTCCAGCTCTCTCCGGTATTTCGGATCGCTCTTGTTTTCTGTAAAATCAATATCATAAAGTACCGCCTGAATGTAAAAGCCGGTTCCTCCCACCAGAATCGGAATATGTCCGTTCGCGTAAATTTGCTTCATGGCGTCCTTGGCCATTTGCTGAAACCGGACGACATGAAATTCTTCTTCCGGTTTTAATACGTCCACCAGATAATGAGGAACTCCGCCCATCTCATCCGGACGGATTTTTGCCGAGCCAATATCCATGTACTGATATACCTGCATGGAATCTGCCGAGATAATTTCTCCTCCAACCGCCTTCGCAAGACCGATCGAGGCTTTTGTTTTTCCCACGGCCGTAGGCCCGGTTAATACAATCAGTGGCTGTTTCATGCTAAACGCTCCTTTACACGATCCTCTTAAATTTTTTTTCCAGTTCCCGCTTGGTCATAGAAATGATCGTCGGCCTGCCGTGGGGACAGTGATATGGATTCTCTAATTCGAGCAGTTCTCCAATCAGCGCGTCCGCTTCGGCGGCGGATAGTCTCATATTTCCCTTTACCGCGGCCTTGCAGGACATGGAAGCGATCTTTTCGTCAATCATATCCGGCGTCAGTCCAGTATAAATCTCATCCGACAAACTGTCAATCATCTCCGTCAAAAGTTCTTTCTTCGCAATGCCGAACAAATTATCGGGAACCGCGCACACCGCGTAAGAGTCCGGCCCGAAATTCTCAATCTCAAACCCAATCCGCGCAAAGCTGTCCATATGTGAGTTCAGAAGCTCCGCTTCTTTCATGGACAATTCCAAAATAATCGGCGGACTGATATTCTGAGATGTATACTCTCTGGTCTTTAGTCCCTCCAATGTTTTCTCATACAAAACACGTTCATGGGCTGCATGTTGATCAATAATATAAAGATTCTCCTGAAATTCCACCAGCCAATAAGTGTTAAAAACCTGTCCGATCATCTGATGTTCTTTGACGGACTTCTTATCAAGAAGACGCTCTTCAAAAAGGTCGAGCTGTTTTGCCTGATGCAGCTTTGGCTGCCCCTGATAAGAAACGGCCTCTTCTTTTACCTGGCCTGCCTGACTCGTCTGACTGCGGATAGGGACTTCCATTTCTCCGGGGGCGCCTTTTTCGCTGTGATATGCGGCGACTCTCTCCCGCATTTTCCCCATGAAATAATCCAGATCCTTTTTGTGGAGCGCGCTCTGTTTTATGTCGGAATTTGTTGAAAACACGCGATTTTCCGAGGTTTCTGTATTTTCTTGATGTTCATTTTCGATACAGAGCGTACTCTGTTTGTTGTAGAGCGGATTCTCCTGTCGCTTCTTGTCGTTCCAGAGCGCGCTCTGTTTCTTTTGGTTTCCGGCAGTTCCAACAACGCCTGGAACGGCTCCTGCCGCTTCTTTTTTTACTTCTCTTGGTTCCGGCGCTTCTACATGAGGAATCAACTCTTTCTGATGCAGGCTCTTTCCTACCGCGTCGTATATGAAATTATAAATCGCCTGCTGACTGCCAAACCGCACTTCCATTTTGGAAGGATGCACATTGACGTCCAAAAGCTCCCCTTTTACGGTTAGATAGAGCGCCGTAAAAGGATATTTGTGCTGCATGGTAAAATCCTTATATGCGTCTTCAATTGCCTTTGCGATGATATTGCTTTTGATATATCTTCCATTGATGAAGTAATTTTCAAAATTGCGGTTTCCCCTGGAAACCACAGGTTCTCCAATATATCCGGTCAGGGATAGATTCTCATCTTCCGCTTCTACCTGCAGAAGGTGGGAGGCAATATCCCGTCCGTAAATATGATAAATGATATCCTTCTTGTTCCCGTTTCCGGAAGTATGTATTTTAGACTGTCCGTTATTTAAAAACTGAAAGGAAACTTCCGGATGGGAAAGAGCGATTCTGGTCACCAAATCCGCCACATGGCTTGCCTCTGTCATAGCCGTCTTTAAGAACTTCCTTCTGGCCGGAGTATTGTAAAAAAGCTGCCGGATTAAAAAGGTAGTTCCGTCCGGCGCCCCGGTTTCATCCATAGAGATCTCTTTTCCGCCTTCAATCCGGTAGGTGATTCCATAAGAAACCTCTCTGGGCTTCGTAATCAGTTCCACCTGCGAGACTGCCGCGATACTAGACAGCGCTTCTCCGCGAAAGCCTAAGGACTGAATTCCTGTAAGATCCTCCACAGAACGGATTTTGCTGGTAGAATGTCTGAGAAATGCGCTTCGAACATCTTCTTTTTCAATTCCGCAGCCATTGTCCGTAATTCGTATCAGTGAAATCCCGCCCTCTTTTATCTCAATGGCCACTGCCGTGGCGCCTGCGTCAATGGCATTTTCCGCCAACTCTTTTACAATAGAAGCCGGCCGTTCAATGACTTCTCCTGCGGCAATCTTATCAATTGTAATCTGGTCAAGTACCTGTATTTTTCCCATCATTACCACCTGTTTTTCAGTTTGTTCTGAAGCTGGTAAAGTGTATTCAGCGCGTCAATCGGCGTCAGATTACTGATATCTAAGGCTTTTAATTCCTCCAGCACATCATCGTCCTTTACGGTGTCAAACAGGGATATCTGCGCCAAATCCACCTCGTCAAGCTTCTTTGTTTTTATCTTAGGTTCGTTTGCTCCTCTTACGGCAATATCTTTTATCCTGGACGTGATATCTGCGTGAAGAAGCTCCTCTACAATCTCTTTGGCCCGGGTGATTACCGACTCCGGCACGCCCGCAAGTTTGGCCACCTGGATTCCGTAACTTTTATCCGCGCCGCCTTTCACGATCTTCCTTAGGAATACGATATCGTCTCCCTTTTCCTTTACGGCAATACAGTAATTGTTCACGTTGTCGATCTTGCCTTCCAGTTCCGTCAGTTCATGATAGTGCGTGGCAAATAAGGTCTTGGCCCCTAAGAGCTTCGTGTTGCTGATATGCTCGACCACCGCCCAGGCGATGGACAGTCCGTCGAAGGTACTGGTGCCGCGTCCGATTTCGTCCAGAATCAGAAGGCTCTTTCGGGTTGCATTCCTAAGAATATTGGCCACCTCCGTCATCTCTACCATAAAAGTACTCTGGCCGGAGGCTAAGTCGTCGGAAGCGCCCACCCGGGTAAAGATCCGGTCTGCAATTCCGATATTTGCCTGGGCGGCCGGGACAAAAGAACCGATTTGAGCCAGCAGCACAATCAGAGCCGTCTGCCGCATATAGGTAGACTTTCCGGCCATATTCGGCCCGGTTATTATCGAAACACGGTTCTTCTTATCATCTAAGTAGGTATCGTTTGCGATGAACATATCGTTGGGGATCATCTTCTCCACCACCGGATGCCTTCCGTCCCGGATATCAATCAGGCCCTTCTCGTTCATCTTTGGCCGGGAATAATTCCCCCGCTCCGCCACAAGGGCTAGGGAGGCAAATACATCTGTCTGCGCTATTGCGTGGGCCGTCTGCTGGATTCGTGCAATCTGGCTTCCAAGCTTGTCGCGTACTTCGCAGTACAGGTCATATTCTAAAGCGTACAGCTTATCTTCGGCGCCCAGGATCGCATCTTCCAGTTCTTTAAGTCTTGGAGTAATGTAACGTTCCGCATTTGCCATAGTCTGTTTTCGGATGTAGTAATCCGGTACCAGCTCCTTATAAGAATTGGTAACCTCCAGATAATAGCCGAATACCTTATTATACCGGATTCGGAGCTTCTTGATTCCGGTCTTTTCCCGCTCTTCGCTTTCTAACTGGGCCAGCCAGTTCTTTCCTTCTGTTTTCGCCGCTTTCAGCCTGTCCACTTCTTCGCTGTAGCCCTCTCTGATAATGCCTCCTTCTTTCATGGCAAGCGGCGGCTCATCGCAGATTGCACGCCCCACCAGGCCGCATAAATCCTCCAGCGTATCCAGTTCCCCGCAGATTTCCTGCAAAAGATGGCTGTTCATGCTCTCCAGCAGATACTTAATGGGCGGAAGCATTTCCATAGAATTTTTCAGAGAAATCAAATCTCTTGGATTCGCCGACTGATAGGAAATCCTACTTACCAAACGCTCCAAGTCATAGATCGGAGCCAGGTACTCGCGCAGCTCTTCCCTGGTAATCGCGCTGTTTTTCAATTCTCCAACCGCTTCCAGCCGACGCTCAATCAACGTTTTGTCAATCAGGGGCTGTTCTATGTATTTACGGAGCAGCCTTGCCCCCATAGCGGTCTTTGTCTTATCCAGCACCCACAGAAGGGAACCTCTTTTTTGTTTCTCCCTTAAAGTTTCTACAAGCTCTAAATTCCGCCTGGTAGAACTGTCCAGCACCATATATTTCCCAACGGCATACCGGGTAATATTTATCATATGGCTTAAAGAAATCTTCTGAGTCTCCTTTAAATATTGCAGCAAAGCTCCCGCGCCGATCATCCCGCATTCACAGTCCTTAAGCCCCAAAGCTTCCAGGGAGCTGGTATGAAAATGCTCTAAAAGCGTCCGCGTACAGAGTCCGTCGTCAAAATACCAGCTATCCAGCGCGTAAATTGCAATTCCCAGCCCCTCTTTCAAATTCCCAAAATTCATTCCGCTCATATAAAACGCTTCGTTGCAGATAATCTCCGAGGGCATAAATCGGTATATTTCATCAAATAATTTGTCGCTGGTTTCTACCTCTGAAACCAGATATTCCCCGGTGGTCACGTCTGCTACCGATAAGCCGTAGCGGTCTGCGATGTACGCCACGCACATAATATAATTATTCTTTGATTCGTCCAGGCTCTGGGTATTTAAGTTCGTTCCGGGGGTGACAACACGGACAACCTCCCGCTTGACAAGGCCTTTTGCTGTGGCAGGATTTTCTACCTGTTCACAGATCGCCACTTTGTAACCTTTGGAAACCAAACGGTTTAAATATGTATCCACTGCGTGGTAGGGTACGCCGCACATAGGCGCGCGCTCTTCCAGCCCGCAGCTTTTTTTGGTCAGGGTAATTTCCAGTTCTTTGGACGCGGTAAGCGCATCTTCAAAAAACATCTCATAGAAATCACCCAGACGGTAAAACAAGATACAATCCTTGTATTCCTTCTTAGTTTCTATATATTTCTGCATCATTGGTGTTAATTCTGCCACAGTAAATCTCCTCTTTCGTTGATCTTTTGATTGCCGCTGTCTATATAAGTACAGTAACTTTTGACATACATAGTTAGTATACCACTTTTCTCACCCTCCATAAAGTAAAAAATATAGCGCGAACATCCGATATTCGGCTGGTTCTGTCTGCGTCCGCGAAAAAACCAGAATCTGCGCTATAACACATGATATTCCGGCTTTTTCTCACCGAACAGGTAATATCCCATGTATCCGCTTAGACAGATTCCAAGCACGCTTAGCCCGGAAAAGATCATCATAAACGGCACGCAAATCTGCCCGAATAACTGCAGCGGCATTTCGCTGTAATCCCACACCGCGTAATGAAGCCATTTGTTCACAATAATTCCCGTAATAAATTCCATGGACGTAACAAATACCATGCACCGGAGAACCTGTCTCCACAGCGGATCCTGCCAGTTCAAAGTCTTCCCCTGCACAAAGAAGAAGACAAAACAGATTCCGCCCAGAACAAACATGGACCAATGGGAAAATCCCCGGAACGCTACCTCAAAACTATAATAAAGGGCGCCGCCGGTCGCCCAGAAAAATAAATATTCACCAATTTTTTTCGTCATAAAAAAGCCCCCGCTATGTTTCTTATTACATAGTGTGGGCTTTCTTTCAAAAATTATGGATGGAAAAATTTAAAAATTTTATTTGCGAAACAAAAAACTCCGATTTCGCCGGCTGTCTGCTTATCTGCTCTGGGTTCCTAAGTAGTAAAATCCTTTGCATTCATCCAGCTTCACGTCTACGATGGTTCCGATCAGGCTTTGATCTCCCGGGAAATGAACCAGCAGATTGCTGCTCAGCCTGCCCGTTACAAGAGACGGGTCATGATCGTTTACCGATTCAACCAGAACCGGCAGGACCTTTCCCGTATGCCGGGCGCATACCTGCGCGGAAATGGCCTGAACCTCTGCAAGCAGACGGTCAAACCGTCTTTTTACAATATCCTGCGGAATCTGGTCCTGCATTGCGGCGGCCGGGGTACCGGTACGCTTGGAATAGAGGAACGTAAATGCGCTGTCGTAGCGAACCTTCCTCACTACGTCTAAAGTTTCCTCAAAATCTTCTTCGGTTTCGCCGGGAAAACCTACGATGATATCCGTGGTAAGTGAAATATCGGGTACTGCTTCCCTAAGCTTTCTTACCAGATTAAGGTACTGCTCTTTTGTATATTTCCGGTTCATTTTCTTTAAGATCGCCGTACTGCCGGATTGAACCGGCAAATGAAGATGGCTGCAGATTTTCCGGGAGTTTTTCATCACTTCAATGAGTTCGTCGGATAAATCCTTTGGGTGGGAGGTCATGAAGCGTATCCGTTCTAATCCTTCTATTTCTTCTATCTTCCGAAGCAGTTTTGCGAAAGTACAGGGGTTGGCAAGGGTTTTTCCGTAAGAATTAACATTTTGTCCAAGCAGCATGACTTCTGTAACGCCGTCGGATACCAGCCGCTTAATTTCCCGGATAATCGCTTCCGGCTCCCGGCTCCGTTCCCTTCCCCTTACATAAGGAACGATACAGTAACTGCAGAAATTGTTGCAGCCAAACATAACGTTAACGCCGGATTTAAATGAGAATTTCCGCTCGCTGGGAAGATCCTCCACAATATGGTCCGTATCTTTCCAGATATCAATGACCATCCGTTCTGATTCTAAGCAGGTATAAAGCAATTCGGCAAACTTATAGATATTGTGGGTTCCGAATATCAGATCTACAAGCCGGTAGCTCTTCTTTAACTTCTCCACTACTTCCGGCTCCTGCATCATGCAGCCGCATAAGGCAATCTTCATCTGCGAACGTTTCTTTTTCACAGGGCTAAGCTGTCCTAAATGGCCGTATACCCGCATATTCGCATTCTCTCTAACGGTACAGGTGTTGAAAATAACGAAATCTGCCCTGGCTTCCTTTTCTTCCTCTATGTAGCCGATCTGCGTCAGGATCCCGGTAAGCTTCTCGGAATCTCTGGCGTTCATCTGGCAGCCCATATTGACCACGCAGAATTTGGGTAACCGTCCATATTTTTGTTCAAATTCCCGAACCCGCTCCCGGCATTTTCTCATGTAATAGTATTGCCTGTCTGGTTCCTCTATAGGTGGTTCCGCGCTAATATCTATTTTATCCAAATCAATTTCCTGATACATTTCTCTTGGTTTTTCTCCCTTTCTGTCATATAACCGAAACAAGTATTTCTTTATCAATCACACAAACTGGTTTTTCAGTCTGTCATATTCATAATCAATTTCTTTCAGTCTCCGTATTAATTCATCCTGATCCGTGTCCACATCTTCGCAGAAGGCGTCTAAGGAGGAATAATAATCCCGGAGCTTGGTATTTACCACACTAAGCAGCAGCATGGGATCTTTCGGTAATTCCTGCATTTTTAATTGCCTCCTTTCTTCTCATGCTTCTTTCCTAATTCGGTAATACTTCCATCCGCTTCCTGAATAGATATTTGATCTAACTGCGCGGTAAGATTCCGTTTGACCGAGTCGATGTATTCTCTCCTTAGAATTTGCTGCTCTTTTTTCTCTTCGTCGTTTAACCCTTCCGCTTTGGATTTTCGGTATAGTTCATTAATTCTTGCAATCTTTTTCTCATCCATCGTGATATAGAATCCTTTCCATGTCCATTGTCTTATCATCTTACACTAAATGGAACCGGCAGGCAACCAAAATTCTGGATTTCACCAGAATTTTAGCTGCTGTAATTTTCCAGGAAACCATATAACTCCTCAACATCTTCGATATACTTCCCGTTTTTTACTTCATTCTGCAGGGTTACCGGCAGGGTTTCTACGTCAATGCTTGTATATTCATAAATCGTTTCTTTATCGCTCAAATAAACTACTACATATCCGTTCTTGTCCAGAAGATAATAACAGTAATTTTTCATTGCCTCTCCTTCGGCGGCAACGCTTTCTTCCGGTTCTTTTTTTCTGGTCTCCGGCACCTTCTCTTCGATCGTCCGCTCTTCTAACGCATGGTAGCTTAACTGATAAGCTCCGGATACCAGCATGAGGACAGCCAACCCGGCAATTACAAAACCGATACTATACTTTTTATCGTCCATAAAGGCATCTCCTTTTTTAGTATAGTATCGGTCTGTTCACCATAATTTATTCAATTAGCCGCCTATCTTCTGTCGGAAAGAAGATGAAATTTTTTCAGCAGCCGAACGATGCTCCTGCCTTTTGGAGCCATAAGCAATTCACGTTCCGACACTCCTCCAAGGAGAATCAGTCCGACAAAATATACGATTACCGCTACGATAAGCGCCGCTGCCGTTGCAATCTGCGGACCTGCAAAAAGCTCAAACATAAGTCTGGTAAGAAGTGCAAACAAGCTCATAATTACGGAAGCAATCACTGGAATTACAAAGGTCTTTTTCGTTTCCTGCACGTAACCGCAGGCTCTCTCAAGATCCTTCGCATTCAGGATACAGATAGCGCCCGCAAAAATGATTTTGCTGGCGACAATGGAATAAATACTCCATTTAAAGGCAACCAGCATAATATAAAGCGCAATCAAGTGGATTACCAGGGAAACCGCCGCGTTTTTTACCGGCTTTGACATATAATCCATGCCCTGCAGCGCCGCGTTCGTAACGGTAGAAAGGCAAAAAAACACCACCGATATACCGCCAATCTGCAGAAGCAGCGCCGGAATTGCATTATCCTGCGTAAAATACAACAGATCCAGAATCGGCTTGGCAAGCGTAATAAAACCTGCCGCGCAGGGAATGGCAATGATCATATTGAAGCGGCTTACCAGGTTGATCTTACTATGTATCTCTTTCCTGGTTCCGGTCTGAATCGCCGCCACAAGATTTGGCATAAAAGATGCCGCAAGAGCGCTTGCGACGCTCAAAGGGATATTGGTCATGGTGTCGTACTGACCGCTGAACATTCCCAAAAGCTCCGTGTATTCTTTTTCCGGAACGCCCTGAATAGCCATAATATTCGTGAAAACAGCCTGGTCTAAAAGATTGCTGATATTGTAAACCGTAGCGCTTAAGATAACGGGCGCAATGGTAAGAAGCAGCAGCCTGTAAATATAGCTCCAGCTCTCCCTTCTGTGTCCCCGGTCTCTTCTCATCTGCCGTTTCAGAACCCTTTTATAGGTACCAAATACGAACAGTAAAAACAGAAGCGCGGCAAGAGCGCCGGCGACCGTTCCCAAGGTAGCTCCCGCCGCCGCATAGGCCGCGCCGTAAGTCTTTTTATCGGCGCCGGAAGCCATGGTCTGGCCAAATTTCAGCAGCATAAGCGCGCCGGCAATGCTGACGATCGCATTGACGATCTGTTCGATGGTCTGGGAAAACGCCGTAGGCATCATCGTTCCGAATCCCTGGAAAAATCCCCGGAACACCCCAAGAAACGCCACGATTAGAATACAGGGCGCCAGAACCCGCAACGCGTACACGGACATTTCTACCTTCATAATCCCGGATGCGATAAATCCCGCGCCAAAAAATACAATCGCTGTTACAAATCCGCCGGTTATCACTGCAAAAGCCATAGCTCCCTTATATACCCGATAGGCATTCCGGTACTGTCCTGTGGCGATCCGTGCGGACACCAGCTTAGAAACCGCCATAGGAAGACTGTAAGAGGTAAGCATCAGGGCAAGATTATACACTTGAAATACAATGCCGTAATACCCGTTTCCTTCTGACCCCATAATGTTTGTAACCGGAATACGGTAAGCTAGTCCAATGATCTTTGTTATCAAGGCAGTCGCCGCAAGGATCGCTCCCTGCATCAGAAAACCGCCGTCCTTTTTCTTCGCCATATCCTACTCCACAATCGAACCCCGCGGCAAATCCTGAGTGATCATCTGTATATCCTCAGAACATTCAGTATCTGTCTCTGCTTTTCTTCCATTGCCGTTCGTTCATCTTCATTTACATGGTCGTAACCTATTAAGTGTAACACAGAATGGGCAATTAAGAAAGCAAATTCTCTTTTTATTGAGTGTCCGTACTCTTCTGCCTGAGCCGTCACCCGCTCCTTTGAAATCATAATGTCTCCCAAAAGAAGTTCTCCCGTATCCGGATCAAACAAATCCATTCTGCCATCCATAAACGCAAAGATTCCAGGAACCTCATACTCTGCCGCCGGAAAAGACAATACGTCCGTAGGAGCATCGATGTTCCTAAATTCCCGGTTTATCTCCCTGATCTGTTCATCGTCTGTCAGCAGCAGGTTCATCTGGGCCTCGTAAGGACAGCCGGCGTCTTCTAGTACGCCCTCCGCCACTTCCCTCGCCAATTCTTCACAAGCTAAGGGCAGGCTGTGTTTCCCTTCCTCTTCAAAATACACTGTCATCCCCAAAGTCTCCTCTTTTTGTTCTTGTCTTCTTACCGTTATCTTCTTTTCCGATCCCTTGGCCTGGCTTTTCTGGATTCGTAGTCCTCGTATGCTTTGACAATCCTCTGTACCAAAGGATGTCTTACCACGTCTCTGCTGGTAAGATTACAGACGGATATTTCCTCAATATGTTTCACCACGGAAACCGCCGTGTCCAAACCAGACACCTGTCCCGCCGGCAGATCCTTCTGGGTGGAATCTCCGGTGACGACCACTTTTGAACCGAACCCGATCCTTGTTAGGAACATTTTCATCTGTGCGGGGGTAGTATTTTGCGCTTCATCCAGGATGATAAATGCATTGTCTAATGTTCTTCCCCTCATATAGGCAAGCGGAGCCACCTCGATCAGTCCCCGCTCAGAATTTTTCAAAAAGCTCTCCGCTCCCATAATCTGGTACAGCGCATCGTAGAGAGGCCTCAGATACGGGTCGATTTTGCTCTGCAGATCTCCCGGAAGAAATCCCAGCTTCTCTCCGGCTTCTATGGCGGGCCTGGTAAGAATGATGCGCCCAACTTCGTTATTTTTAAACGCGGTGATTGCCATAGCCATAGCAAGATATGTCTTGCCTGTTCCCGCCGGTCCAAGTCCGAATACGATCATCTGCTTCCGGATTGCATCCACATATTTCTTCTGCCCCAACGTCTTTGGCTTGATGGGCTTTCCCTGCAGGGTATGACAGATAATGTCGCCGTCGATCTCAAGAATCTTTCCTTCGCCGCCTTCCATGGAAAGCGCCAGCGTGTAATCCACATTCTGTTCCTGAATCTGACTTCCCCTCTTCGATAATTCCGCAAGCTGGGTGAGAACACGCCTCGCCCTCATAGCGGCGGCTTCCTCTCCAAGTATCTTTACGGTATCGTTTCGCGCAACCAGCGTTACGCGAAGCGTTCGTTCTATTTTTTTTGCATAGGCGTCAAACTGTCCAAATATATTCGCCTGGTGGACAGCAGAGATATCTATGGTTGTCTCAATCATCCCCATCGTCAATATCCTCCGTAATACTGGTCGGACGTCCAGTACCGATATCTGTAATTACTGTAAGAGTTCCCTTTGCTTTTGCCTGGTCAGGCTCTGTGTATATTTTAACATCATTCTCAATAATTTCTACCCCTTTTTTTACAAGATTATCCGCAAAACGACGATATTTTCCGCTTAAAATTGTTTGAAGCTGTTCTTCGTCATAGTTCACCTGGGACGACAGGTAGGGCTTTGTAACCCTGCTTCCCCAGGAAACAGGAAGATAAAAGTATTCTCCGATACGCAGACGGTGTTCCGTCGTCAGTTCTTCACATTCAGGGAACGGGCTGCCGCTGCTTCCCAGCCAGAATATCCGCTTTCCAAGCTTCAGATATAGCTGTTCTTTCGTCTGATGAATATATTCCTTTGATTCAAAGCTTCGTTCGCAGATATCCTGGTATTCCACTGTCACCTCCGCGCGGATATCCGCATCGGAATGCTGAAACTGGTATCCGGTCGTTTCTCCCGCGTCGTCTACCACCGGAACGGCTCCGGATACCAATACGTCGCCTTTCTTTACCTGCTGGCCCTCTGCAACACAGGGAATTCCTTTTCGGACAATCATTTTTTGAATCAGGCCGTCCTGATCGGCCACAATGTCTGTACCTTGATTCGACTGCACCTCATTTCCCGTATCATTCTGCGAATCCAAACCCTCGGTATCCCCTGCCGTGGGCTGGGTCTCTTCCCCTGGGTTTCGGATGTCCTCGGAGTCTTCGTTTTCTTTAATCTGCACAATCAAACGGCATCCTTCGATGGAAGCGGATACCCATATAATTTCATCGTAAGACTTTCGGATATCCTTTACGATCCGGTCGCAATCTACGCTGGAGAGCTTCATTCCATGCTCCACGCCCTGCTCCTCCAAAAATGCAATGATCGCTTCATCCGTATATTTCCGGTTCCCCCTCACATCAATATTCCACACAAACAAAGACAGTACGTAAACAAACGCCGTACCAAGAACGGCTCCGGCAAAAAACACCTTCCGTTTTCGGTAGCGGAATAGGTAGAAGGGAAGTCCAATCCGCTCTCTTATAACCACTCTGGCTCCGGTTTTTTTGATGATGGGCCTAAGTTTACGGAACCCGGAAACCGAAATATACATATCGTAAGATCCTTCTACCGGCGTAATGCCCCAGATATAGATTTTCCGATGACTGCAGGCGTTCAAAAACCGTTCCGGCGAATACCCCATAACCCTTATTTTTAAATATCCTTTTATATATCGAAATATGAACAGAAGCAATCCTTTTGCCCACTCCTTTAATTTACATACTTAATATCCGTGACCTTTCCCATAATCTTCATCTCATCGCTGGTATAATATTCTATCGTCAGACGTGTTCCCAAAATTCGGATCTGGCCGATTTTGGTCTGAATCCGGATAAGACATTCCGTATATTCCAAAATTCCTCTGTAATTTTCCACCAGTAATTCCATCTGGCCAGTGACCGTCAAAATCGGCGCTCCTAATGTTACGTCCTTCGGCATTCCCGACATATCCGACATCTGTCCCAGAAATCTCTTTTCACCGGATGTGCTGTTCTTTTCTCTCATAAAAAAGCCACACATAGTTTTATGACTATTCTATGTGCGGCTCTCTTCACTTATGCGTTGTCCAATTGCAGTTCTCTTGCAAGCGCTTCAATCTGTACGGCTGTATCTTCTTTAACGCCGGATTTTATGGTTACTACGGATTCCATCCAGGTAAGATTCTTACTGTCTTCTAACATAGCCTTCATGGTCTTTGCCGCCGTCGGCGCCCAGGAACCGTTCTCCATCAATCCAACCGTCCGATTCTGGAAACCGCGCTCTTTCAACCCCTCAATAAAGGTGTGCATATGCGGAAAAACGCCTCCGTTATAGGTAATGGAAGCCAGTACCAGTTTGTTGTGGCGGAAAGCGTCCTCTATACACTCCGCCATATCTTCTCTTGCAAGGTCGGCTGTCACAACCCGCGGACAGCCGCATTCCTTTAATTTATCTTCCAGAAGTTCTACCGCTTTCTTTGTATTGCCGTACACCGAACTGTAGGCAATCATAACGCCTTCGGTCTCGGCCTCATAAGAAGACCAGGTATGATATAGCTTTAGATAATACGCTAGATCTTCTGTAAGAACCGGGCCATGCAGCGGGCAGATAATCCGAATGTCAAGATCTGCCGCTTTTTTCAGAAGAGCTTGTACCTGCGCGCCGTATTTGCCTACAATACCAAAATAATAACGTCTCGCCTCGCAGGCCCACGCCTCGTCCGCGTCTAGCGCGCCAAATTTACCAAAGCCGTCCGCCGAGAACAGCGCCTTGTCTTTCTTATCATAAGTAACCATAACCTCCGGCCAATGCACCATCGGCGCAAAGACAAAGGTAAGTTCATGCTGTCCTAAGGAAAGAGTCCCGTTATTCATTACGGTCACTTTCCGATCCCCCAGTTCCAAACCATAAAAATTTGCAATCATTTGGAACGTCTTTGCGTTTCCTACAATCTGCGCGCCCGGATATGTTTCCAAAAATTTAACGATATTCGCCGAATGATCCGGCTCCATATGCTGTACCACCAAATAATCCGGTTTCCGGTCTCCGACAGCTTCTTTGATATTCTGAAGCCATTCTTCACCAAAACGTATATCTACAGAATCCATAACAGCAATCTTTTCATCCACAATCACATAGGAATTATAGGCCATGCCGTTCGGAACTTCAAACTGTCCTTCAAACAAGTCAAGTTCATGGTCATTAACGCCTACATAATAAATATCGTCCGTAATATGCCTCATCTCGATTTTCCTCCTCATTACTGGCTGTATGTACCATTATTTACAATACCATTTATTCTATTTCAGTCCATATAGTTTGTCAATATAAATATAGAACTATTCTAACATGCGCAGTCTTTTAACGTTACCGGCCGCAGAGTGAGCAGTCATCTTTTAACGTTCATTACGCAGGGATAAGCGTGTAAACACTTGTCTCGTATCTATCGTATGTGGTAGAATATATAGGAGTAAACCGCTTATAACAAAGGAGGTTATTATGGGATTCTGGCTTTTTGTATTTATTATGGATTTAGTCGCTCCTTTTACAATGATTGGATTCGGAAAACTGTTTATGAAGAACGCGCCGAAACATATCAATTCTGCGTTCGGCTATCGGACTCATATGTCCTCCATCAATCGAGACACATGGGAATTTGCCCATAAATTTGCCGGAAAAATATGGTATATCTGCGGGTTTTCCGCCCTTCCTCCCTCTATAATCGTCATGATATCAATTTTAGGTAAAAGCAGAGATACAATTGGATATATCGGCGCGGCTGTAGAAGCAGTGCAGGGCGTTCTGCTTTTAGCCGTGATTCCCGCTACAGAGATTGCATTGAGAAAAAAATTTGATAAAAACGGACGGCGAAAGGAAGTCATATAATAGACGAAACCGACGGAAAACTACGCTTTCATACAATAGACATCTGCTTTATAAAAGCATCAGCAAATATTATGAAGCAAATTTCCCGCCGGCTCCGTCGTCAGCGAACAATTTTGTTCGGTACTTGTTATTCTGCGGTATTTAAATCCGCCGCCCCGTCCTGGCTTTTCTCATCCCGCATATCATTGGCCATCTTTGTTCCCAGGAAACCGGACAGGACAGCCGGAACATCCACCCCTGTGGATTCTTTTAATCCGTCGGATACCTGGGTAAAGGTGCCGATAATATCTTTTACCAGCTTTGAGGTGTTGCCGTCGCCGTACATGGTAATCTTATCCACCTTGGCAAGGGGTTCTGCAATATTCCTTGCAATCTCAGGCATTGCCTTAAAGTACATCTCAAGAATCGCCGCCTCGCCCATCTGCTTCATTGCCTCTGCCTTGGCCTCGATACCTTCGGCCTCTGCCAGAGCCTTGGCTTTTATCGCTTCCGCCTCTGCAAGTCCTTTGCTCCTGATACCCTCGGCTTCCTGCTCCATAGCGTATTTCTGGGCTTCTGCGGTAGCCTTTAACGCTTCCGCTTCCTTTTCGCGCTCGAATTTGTCTGCCTCTGCATTCTTCTGGCGCTCAAATAACTGTGCTTCTGAACTTCTCTGTACCTCGTACAGATTTGCGTCGGACTGCTGCTGTTTGGCGTACTTATCCGCATCCGCCTGTTTCTTAATCTTCGCCTCTAAGGTACGCTCTGTCAGCTCAACTTCCTTTTCCTGCAGCGCGATGGCTTTCTCCTGACGGGCCAAGTTCGCGTCCGCCGTTGTTATCTCTACGGTTTTCCGTTCGGTCTCCTTTTGAATCTGGTATGCGGCGTCCGCAATTGCTTTCTTGGTATCCGCGTCCTTCTGGAGTTCCGCTTTACGGATCTCTAATTCGTTGGTCTTCTGTGCGATCTGAGTCTCCGCGTTAATTTCCGCTTCTTTGGCTTCCCTGTTAGCCTCTGCCTGTACCACCGCTTTTTCCTTCTGCGCCCTTGCCCTTGCGTTGGCAATCTCAAGCTCAGAACTTACCTGCGCGTCATTCGCCTCTTTCTTGGCAATCGCCTGCGCCCGCGCAATTTCCTTCTCGCTTTCCGCCCTGGAAATAGCCGCGTTCTTCTGGATCTTTACAATATTATCCACGCCCAGATTCTCGATTACTCCGTTGCCGTCTACAAAATTCTGCACATTAAAACTTACAATATCAAGCCCCATAGCCGCAAGATCCGGTTCCGCGTTCTCCTTTACCAGATTGGCAAATTTCTGACGATCCGACACCATCTCCTCCAGATTCATTTTTCCAACAATCTCACGCATATTTCCTTCCAGAACCTCTCTGGCTACCTGCGCGATATATTCCACGGGCTTGTTCAGGAAATTCTGCGCCGCAAGCGCAAGGCGCGTCTCATTGTCGCTGATCTTTACATTGACAGCCGCGTCTACCCGGATATTGATGTAATCCGCCGTCGGCACCGCGCTTGACGTCTTTACGTCAATCGGAATCAACTGCAGATTCAGTTCATCTTTCTTCTCCAGAAATGGAATCTTAATCCCCGCCTTACCAATCAGCACTTTCGGCTGCTTGCGCATACCCGAAATGATGTACGCCGTATCCGGCGATGCTTTTACGTATCCGGTTGCCAGAATCAAAACAACAACCAGAATCACGACTACGACCGGCACGAAGAGTCCCGCAATTCCTAACAGACTTTCTAACATATTCGTTCCCCCTTTTCTTTTGTAACAATTTTGAATTTAATTTGATAAAATTATATCAATTTCCTGCTCCAAAAGCAATCAACTCCGGAAATCATCTGCGTTCACAATGCGCCAATATTTCTGCAAGTGTTCCCAACAGCTTTTCAACATCCACCGGCTTCGCAAGAAACCCGTCCATCCCCGCGTCAAAAGCCTTTTGTTTATCTTCTTCAAATGCGTTGGCCGTCATCGCCAAAATCGGAAGCCTCCTGTTCCATTCAGCAGTTGCCTTCCTGATTGCTATTGTCGCCTCGTAGCCGTCCATAACCGGCATCTGGATATCCATCAGCACAAGATCATACGCGTCCTCTCCCGCCGACGCAATAAGATTCACCGCGGCCAATCCGTTTTCCGCAATATCTACAATCAGCCCTTCTTCTGTTAAAATCTCCACCGCAATCTCCCGGTTCAGTTCATTGTCCTCTACCAGCAGAGCTTTCTTTCCAAATAAATTATCAAACTGGCTTTCCGCCCGCTCCATCGATTCTCCCATTTCTCCAAGGGATGACAGAAGCACCTTCCTGAGCTGGGAAAAAAACAGAGGCTTCTGGCAGAAGGCTGTTACCCCGGCCTTCTTTGCCTCCGATTCAATATCGCTGAAATCATAAGCGGTAAGAATATAAATCGGCGCCTTCTCTCCTACAAGGCGCCGGAGCTGGCGTACCACCTCCATGCCGCCCATATCCGGCAGCTTCCAGTCTACAATATACATGGCGAAACCACGTCCCATGTCTATTGCCGATTTTGTATGCCAGAGGGCTTCTCTGCCCGACATCGTCCATTCCGGTTCCATCCCGATTTTATTTAACATCTTAGCTACGCTGTCGCACACGTTATAATCATCATCTACTACCATAACGTGAAGGCCTGCCAACGCTTCAATTCTCGGATCTTCCATCTCGTGTTCCATCAGACGCAACGAAAGCTCGATCGTAAAAATCGTTCCCTCTCCCTTTTTACTTTCCACGCGGATGGTTCCGCCCATCATTTCAACGATCTTTTTTGTAATCGCCATGCCAAGTCCGGTACCCTCTAATTTGCTCACCGTAGACGTCCGCTCTCTCTCAAAAGGTTCAAACACATGCGGCAAAAAATCATCGCTGATTCCGATTCCGGTATCTTTTACCGTAATCACATAATTTCCACGGTCTTCTTCGGTCTGAGGTATCTCAGCCAGACGAACCGAAATCGTACCTCCGGGAAGCGTAAATTTAACGGCGTTCCCCACAAGGTTCAGCAAAACCCTATGAAGTCTGGCTTCGTCCGTATATACGTTCTCATGGGTCAGGTTCACCGTATCAATAAAAAGCTCTAACCCTTTGATTCGGATCTGCTCCCGAATCATATTCATAAAATCATGCAGAACTGCAGGAAGATTCGTTTCCTGCTCCTGAATGTACATTTTGCCGCTGTCAATCCGGCTCATATCCAAAACTTCGTTAATAATAGACAATAGATGTTTACTAGAAGAAGTAATCTTCGTAATACAGTCCTGTATCCGTTCTCTGTCATCCAAATGTGCGGCCGCAATAGCCGCAAAACCGACGATAGCGTTCATCGGCGTCCGGATATCGTGGGACATATTATTCAAAAATGCAGATTTGCTGGCATTTGCCCTGTTTGCCGCTTCATATGCCTTCTCAAGGGCATCTCTGGCCTCCAATTCTTTCTTCCGCTCTGCGCTGATATTTTCTACGACAAACTCCACTTGAACCGGAATCCCCGATTCGTCCCGGTTTACTACAATAAAGCTTGACCGGCACCAGCCTTTCCTGACGCTTAAATACTCCAAAACAATATTCTGCCTGTTCCCAATCCGACCTGTCAGGGTATCTAAGTCTGTAAATGTCTGAAAACTGTCCTTATAATTTACATCAATCATGGTATCTGTCAAATAGCGGAACGCATGAACGGCATCCCCCTTTTTTCCCAGTTCCTTAGTTACATAATCTACACCTACAATCTCAGTGAATTCCCGGGTTGACAAATTGACATAATAATTAAACATGTAAATTTTACTCATCGCTTCGATGATACCAGAAAGCATTCTGCTATCGCTGTAATATTTTGCTTCCTGTATTTTCATCTCCGTAATATTCTGTATAACGCCGTAAACCTGCTCCGGTCTTCCTTCTTCGTCAGCAGAAATAACCGTCAGCGTAACGGTACACCAATTCCTTCTGTCAATGCTGCTAAAAGACGCCTGCGCAGTCGTTTCACCCTCGTCAATTTTACGGTACATGTCATAAAAGGGTTCCTTCGTAGAAGGATGGACAAATTCATCCGCAAAGCTCTCCGGCATATCCGAATATTCTGTCTGGCAGTGATACATCTGAGCTGTTCGTTCACTCATTTGAATTTTCTTCTCTTTCGGATAATACCAAAACATACAAATATCTGTATTTTCAACGGCCTTTAAAAGCCCTTCCTGTTCCTGAAATTCTACTGTGTTTCGTGTATCCATGGTACGCTGTGCCTCCTGTGTAAAATATGCAAATCTTTTCTACCTTTATCTGAATATCGTCATTTTTTTCGATATAATTTTAAAAAAAGATACTATTAAGATAATTATAACACAAATTCTACACAAAAAAATCATTTATATTTATATTCGGAATAAAATATAAAATAATGATCAAACCAAACAATAAGGTGCAAACGCGAACTTATTTATGATATGGTTCCCCCTGTATAATGCGAAAACTCCTATAGATTTGTTCCAGTAAAATCACACGCATTAATTGATGGGGAAATGTCATCCGCGAAAAACTCAACGCGTAATCCGAACGGAGACATACCTCCTTTGATAATCCGATAGAACCTCCAATGATAAATACAATATGGCTGATTCCCTTCACGCCAAGTTTCTCGATCTTATCCGCCAGCTCGACGGAATCCGGCATCTCCCCCTGAATCTCCAGCGTAATTACATAGGCGTCCTCCCGTACCAGCCTCAGAATCCTTTTTCCTTCTTTATCCCGAAGAGCTTCTTTGGCCGCTTCTGAAGCGTCCTCCGGCGTCCTCTCGTCCGCCGTCTCTAAAATCTCTAATTTGCAGTAACGGGATAAGCGTTTGCTGTATTCTGCAACGGCGTCCCGTAAGTATTTCTCTTTGATTTTTCCGACGGTGATCAATGTAAGCTTCATAGCGCTTCCCTTCCCCCGCGTTCAACGAGTTCCGCCGACGCAGTTTTTGTTATGCGTGCGTCTTTTACCGCACGGGAAGCGGGTTCCTATGCGGTAAAAACAGCAAAAGCTGATGTACTAATTACTTAGTACTCAGCTTTTCCTACGCAAGTATATCAATATTTTCTCCGAGTCCCGGTATTGCTGCCGAGGCGGCCATCATCTCCGTTAACGCTTCCCCGGTAGCTTCGGCTGTATCAAGAATCTTGCTCATAACAGCAATGCTTACGTTCGCACTCACATTGTAGTCAGCCATTGCCATTGATAATGCTGGAATGTCCATAGCTATCACCTCTTCCTTTTTCTATTATCTATGATAACAAAAAAGGATGGGGAATGCAAGAAATTATTTCCCGGACAAATATTCGTGGATTCCCTTCGCCCCTGCCTTTCCGGCGCCCATAGCAAGAATGACTGTGGCCGCGCCTGTAACCGCGTCTCCGCCTGCATATACCGCCGCTTTTGAGGTCTGCCCATTCTCTTCCTCCGCTACAATGCATCTTCTCCGGTTGGTCTCAAGCCCCTCTGTCGTGGAGGCGATCAATGGATTCGGTGAGGTTCCAAGGGACATAATCACGGTATCTAACTCCATCTCAAATTCAGAATCCGGGATCGGAACCGGCCGCCTTCTTCCGGACGCGTCCGGCTCGCCAAGTTCCATGCGGATCACCTTCATACCTTTTACCCAGCCATTTTCATCAACCAGAATCTCAGTCGGATTCGTAAGCAGATTAAAGATAACCCCTTCTTCCTTGGCATGATGAACCTCTTCCACCCGCGCCGGAAGTTCCGCCTCGCTTCTGCGGTATACAATATGTACTTCTGCTCCTAAACGAAGCGCCGTCCTTGCGGCATCCATCGCTACATTGCCGCCGCCGATGACGGCTACCTTCTTGCCTGCGGCAATCGGGGTATCGTAATTCACATCAAAAGCTTTCATCAAGTTGCTCCTGGTCAGATACTCGTTGGCGGAAAATACGCCGTTTGCCGTTTCGCCCGGAATTCCCATAAACATTGGAAGTCCTGCGCCGGAACCGATAAATACTGCCTCAAAGCCTTCTTCTTCCATTAACTGGTCAATGGTCGTAGATTTTCCGATTACCACGTTGGTCTCAAACTTCACGCCCAATTCTTTTACCTTTTCAATCTCTTTCTTTACGACCTTTTCCTTTGGAAGACGGAATTCGGGAATTCCATACACCAATACGCCGCCCAGTTCATGAAGCGCTTCAAATACCGTCACCTCGTAACCGAGTTTTGCAAGGTCGCCCGCGCAGGTCAGGCCTGAGGGACCGGAACCGATAACGGCAACCTTATGTCCATTGGTTTCTTTTGCCTTCTCCGGCTTGATATCATTCTCCAAAGCATAATCCGCTACAAACCGCTCCAATTTACCGATCGATACGGGATCGCCTTTTATACCACGGATACACTTACACTCACACTGCGATTCCTGCGGACACACGCGTCCGCAGATAGCCGGAAGGGCGGAAGACTCGCCGATTACCTTGTATGCGCCCTCCATATCTCCATCCTTTACCTTTGAGACAAATCCCGGAATGTTAATCGCCACCGGACAGCCAAGCACACACTGCGCGTTCTTGCAGTTTAAGCAGCGCGCCGCCTCTTCCATCGCTTCTTCTTTGTTATAGCCGTAGCAGACCTCTTCAAAATTGCCTGCGCGTACTTTCGCATCCTGTTCCCTTACCGGTACTCTCTTTAATACATCAGCCATTAGTTATCACCTCCGCAATTTCCGCATCCTCCGTGATGCGTATCGCCTTCCTGTAATTTCAGCATTGCCCGGCCTTCTTCGCTCTTATACATTTGCTGCCTCTTCATTGCATTATCAAAATCAACCTGATGCCCGTCAAACTCCGGTCCGTCTACACAGGCAAATTTCACCTCGCCACCTACCAGCAGACGGCAGGCGCCGCACATACCGGTTCCGTCAACCATAATTGGGTTCATGCTGACAATCGTCGGAATCTCCAGTTTCTTCGTCAGGAGACATACAAACTTCATCATGATCATCGGTCCGATCGCAATACAGACATCGTATTTGTTTCCCTGCTCTACCAGAGCCTCAATCTTTGTCGTAACCATTCCGGCATGTCCGTAAGAACCGTCGTCCGTGCATGGAAAATACCTGCCTGATACCGCTTCCATCTCATGCTCTAAAATCAGTAAGTCTTTATTCTTAGAACCAATAATTACATCCGCTTCAATTCCATGCTCTTTCAGCCATTTCACCTGGGGATAGACCGGAGCTGCGCCGACGCCTCCGCCTACAAAAAGAATCTTCTTCTCTTTCAATGTTTCGATATCTTCCGTCACAAATTCAGAAGGACATCCGAGCGGCCCTATGAAATCCCGGAACGCATCCCCTTCCTTCAGTGCTGCAAATCTCGTGGTAGACGCGCCTACCGGCTGGAACACAATCGTAATGGTACCTGCTTTCCTATCGTAATCACAAATAGTCAGCGGAATACGCTCTCCAAACTCATCAATCTTAACAATGACGAACTGCCCTGGTTCACAGTGCCTTGCGACGCGGGGCGCTTCGATAACCATAAGATAAATATTCGCATTTAGCTGCTCGGCTTTTACTATCTTATACATCTTATCTCCTCCTGTATTTTACTTTCACCACACTACAATAATAAAGTATTTTCCGCATACTGTCAACAACGGTAAAGTGTGTAACAAAAAATACAAAAAATCAAATTCCGGTTGGCAGGAGCCTCCCGAAGAAAAATCAATCAGGCCAAAACTTTGCATTGCGGCAAAATTTTGGCCTGAATACGCATATTTTACTTAATTGCTGACTGTCCGTTCGTAATTTCTGGTTGTAACGCCGCTTGGACGTCCTTTGCCGTTTATCAAAACTGCCTTAAAAATAGTCGAACCTTCCGGCATAGAAACCGGACCGGAATATACCTCGGAATTTTCTGTAGGTTCGCTGTTGTCCATGGTGTAATAGGCCGTATAGCCGTCCGGCACCACAATGGTAATTTCTTTTGCCTCGTCATACTGTCCGGTAGAAGGCGATACCGCCGGCGCTGCTTCTATGGGAAGCTCTACCGTGTAAGTTTTTGTTACGGTAAGGCTCGGTATCTTTTTCTTATTTATGGAGCAAGCCTTGACAACTGTCTCTCCTTCCGGAATCTGAATCGGTTCTTTAAATTCTATGCGTGTATTTGAATAGAATGGATCGCTTCCGTCTGTCGTATAATAAATCGTCTGCTCCGAACTTTCTAATGAAAGCTGCTGGACATCTTCAAAGGGTTCCTCATCTTTCAGACTGAAATCCGGCGTGTCTGCGCCATATTCCGATAATTTATCGGCCACATCTGTCCTTGCCTCGTCAAGAAGCAGCGGAATCTCTCCCGCCTTCTTGATGGCCGTATAGAAGAAAAAGCATGCTTCATAAACGTCCGCGCTGTCCGAATACTTCTCTATTGCATCTAACAGCATAGTCTCCGCTTTTTCTGCATTGTCCTGAGCCAGATAAACTTCTGTCAGCCCATTGTATGCTTCGGCTCTCTTTGGTTTTCTATTGACCGCCTTAGTGAAATAATCCTCCGCTTCGTTATATTCCCTGCTCTGCAAAAATTTATAGCCTTTTCTCACCTGCCCCTTATAGGAAAACTGATATAAGACTACTCCGATCGCCGCGGTTACCACTGCAAAAAAAGCCAGGAGCAGCATCGCCCGTATTCTCTTTTTCCGTCTTCTGGCTCGCTTCCTTTCCGCCTGTTTTCTTCTCTCTTCCGGAGTCATCGGACGTTTTCCTGTCCCGTCATAAGGCCGTCTGACTGTATTACCGGAATTTCTCATATTCGTTGTTCCACGCATCCTGCCGTCGGTTCTCCTAACGGCTGTTCCGCTGTCAATATACCCTGTTTTCCCGGTACGGCCGGTTCGTCTTTCCCTTCGTTCTATGGCTTCCGCTTCATACTCATAGTCGTCTAAGGGCGCTTCCGATCCGTCAATCGCTCCTTTTACCTGCGCGGCAAGTACGTCATCCAAAGGATTATAATCCGGCACAATCCGAATATCTGTCCCGCATTTCGGACATCTGAGCAAGCCTTCCGGCATAACTGCACCACAACGTCTGCATTTCATATAGAACGGCACCTCCTACTTCATCGCTGCCCTAACACAATTATACATGAGCATGGCGATTGTCATCGGTCCCACGCCTCCCGGTACCGGCGTAATTGCCGACACTTTATCCTTCACGTCTTCAAAATCCACATCTCCGCAAAGCTTATTGTCCGCGTTTCTGTGCATTCCTACGTCAATTACCACAGCGCCGGCCTTCACGAAGTCTTTCGTAACAAACTTTGGCCGGCCGATTGCCACGACAAGAATATCTGCCCTTCCGGTAACTTTCTTTAAATCTTCTGTTCGGGAATGGGTAATCGTTACCGTTCCGTTTTCGCGCAGAAGCAGAATGGACATCGGTTTTCCTACGATATTACTCCGTCCTATTACCACGCATTCTTTTCCTGCGATTCCAATGCCGGAACGTTTTAAAAGCTGAATCACGCCCGCCGGAGTGCAGGAAACAAACCCCTCCGCTCCAATACAAAGACGCCCTACGCTTTCCGGATGGAATCCGTCCACATCCTTATCCGGGGAAATGGTGCGGATAATCGCATCCGCGTCAATATGGTCCGGCAGGGGAAGCTGCACTAAAATTCCGTTTACCTTAGCGTCCCCGTTCAGTTTCTGAACCAGACTTACCAGTTCCTCCTGGGTCGTCTCTTCCGGAAGCTCATAAGCCAGAGATTCGATTCCGATATACGCGCAGGCTTTTTTCTTATTATTCACATAGATCGACGAAGCCGGGTCATCTCCAACCTGAATCACCGCAAGGCAGATATGGATCCCTTCTTCCTTTAACTTGCTTACCTTTTCCTTTAATTCATCTTTGATCTCAGCAGCTATCTTCTTTCCGTCAATTAACTGTGGCATAACTTACTCCTTCTAAAACAGTCCTGTAATCATTCCGTCTTGCGATACGTCAATTCCGTTAGCCGCCGGAACCTTCGGAAGTCCCGGCATGGTCATAATCGCTCCGGTCAGGGCAACCACAAAACCGGCGCCGGCGCTCACGTATACTTCACGGATATGAATATCAAAATCCGTCGGCCTTCCAAGCTTTGTTGCATCGTCTGACAGGGAATACTGATTCTTTGCCATGCAGACCGGAAGATTTCCGAAACCAAGACTTTCTATTTTGGCAAGCTGCTTCTCGGCAGCCGGCTCATAAACGACGCCTTTCGCCCCATAGATTTCGCGGGAAATGGTCTCAATCTTTTCTTTTAACGGCGCCTGATCCCCATAGAGTGTGCGGAAATGACTCTCCTTATTCTCTAAGGTTTCCAGCACCTTCTCCGCAAGGGCAATTCCGCCTTCGCCTCCCTTTTCCCAAACCTCGGAAAGTGCAAATTCGCAGCCCCGCTCCTCACAGAACCGACGGATAAATTCATTCTCTGCCGCGGTGTCTGAAACAAAGGAGTTCAAGGTTACCACCACCGGAACGCCGTATTTCTGAATATTCTCAATATGCTTCTCCAGATTCACGATTCCTTTTGAAAGCGCCTCTAAATTCTCTTCGGAAAGCTCTGCCTTCGGCACGCCTCCGTTATACTTTAACGCCCGAACCGTAGCCACCAGCACAACTGCGTCCGGCTTTAATCCTGCCTTCCTGCACTTAATATCCAAGAATTTCTCGGCGCCCAGATCCGCGCCGAAGCCTGCCTCTGTAATCGTAATATCCGCAAGCTTCAATGCCATCTTGGTCGCTCTCACGCTGTTGCATCCGTGCGCAATGTTCGCGAAAGGTCCGCCATGTACCAGCGCAGGCGTATGCTCCAGGGTCTGAATCAGATTCGGTTTGATCGCGTCCTTTAACAGCGCGGTCATCGCCCCGGTAGCATGAAGCTGTTCGGCAGTCACCGGCTCGCCCTGGAAATTATAGGCTACGATAATACGGCCCAGCCGTTCCTTCAAATCATGGATATCGTCCGCCAGACAGAGAATCGCCATGATTTCAGACGCCACCGTAATGACAAAATGATCCTCTCTTACCATACCGTCCATTTTATTGCCAAGACCCACCACGATATTCCTAAGATTCCGGTCATTCATATCTAAGCATCGTTTCCAGACCACCTGACGCGGATCAATCCCCAGTTCATTTCCCTGCTGGATATGGTTGTCAAGGAGGGCGGCCAGCAAATTATTAGCGGAGGTAATTGCATGGAAATCTCCGGTAAAATGAAGGTTCAAATCTTCCATCGGCACCACCTGCGCATATCCGCCGCCTGCGGCGCCGCCTTTAATTCCAAAGCACGGGCCAAGAGACGGTTCCCTCAGAGCAATGATTGCCTTTTTATTTAACTTTGCCATGGCTTCTCCAAGTCCTACCGTCGTCGTCGTCTTGCCTTCGCCTGCCGGAGTCGGGTTGATTGCAGTTACCAGTACAAGCTTTCCGTCCGGGTTATTCTTTGTCTTCTCCCAGACGTCGTCGGACAGCTTCGCCTTATATTTTCCGTAAAACTCCAAATCCTCCTCCGGGATTCCGATAGAGGCGGCTACCTCTTTGATATGAACCATACTGGCTTCCTGAGCAATTTGAATATCTGATTTCATCTTTCCTTCGTCCTTTCTGTCCTATCTGATTCCTGTTTCGGGGTTTCCTGGCGCTGCCTGCCGGCCTGCATGCCGTTTCCGCAGGCCGGGCTTACAGATGCGTTATGTATTTTCCTCAATGTAGGCTTCAAACTCCTCCATCGACATTAATACCTTCCTTGGCTTCGTGCCTTCCTCCGGCCCCACAACGCCGGCTTCGCACAATTGATCCATAATTCTTGCCGCCCGGTTAAATCCAATTCGGAACATCCGCTGCAGCATTCCGATCGACGCTTTCTCTTTCTCTATAATAAACCTTCCAGCTTCCGCAAAGTAGGCGTCCTGGCTGCTCTCGCTTCCGCTCTCCGCTGCTATCTGAACGGTTCCCGCGGCGCTGGAATTGACCTGTTCGGTCACTTCTTCGCTGTAGGATACCTCCCCGTTGGTATCTTTTAAGAAATCTACAACGCTCTGTACTTCTTTATCGGAAACAAATGCTCCCTGAACCCTGGCCGGCTTCTGATAACCGCTGGGATAAAAGAGCATGTCTCCTTTTCCGAGCAGCTTCTCCGCGCCGTTCATATCAATAATAGTTCTGGAATCCACGCCTGAGGATACGGAAAACGCAATCCTTGAAGGCATATTTGCCTTAATCAGTCCGGTAATAACATTTACTGAAGGCCTCTGGGTGGCGATTACCAGATGGATTCCCGCAGCTCTGGCAAGCTGTGCCAGACGGCAGATCGCATCCTCTACATCGCCCGGCGCTACCATCATAAGATCCGCAAGCTCATCTACAATAATCACAATTTGAGGCATCTTCGACGGTTTGTCCCCATTCTCATCCGGCTTCTCATGCTCGATCTTCTCGTTGTATCCCTTCATATCCCGAACCTGATGCTCGGCAAACATCTGGTAGCGCCGCATCATTTCGGTTACGGCCCAATTCAGCGCTCCCGCCGCTTTCTTTGGATCCGTGACTACCGGAATCATCAGATGGGGAATCCCATTGTACACGCTGAGTTCCACTACCTTAGGGTCGATCATAATTAATTTCACTTCATCCGGCGAAGCCTTATATAAAATACTTACAATCAAGGTATTGATACAAACCGACTTGCCGGAACCGGTAGCTCCCGCTACAAGAAGGTGGGGCATCTTTGCAATATCGGTCACCACCGCCTTACCCGCAATATCTTTTCCCGCGGCAAAGGATATCTTAGACTGGCTTTCCTTAAAGTCCTTTGTCTCCAAAAGATCACGGAGCATAACGGTGGAATTTTCTTTATTCGGAACTTCGATTCCCACGGCCGCTTTGCCCGGAATCGGCGCTTCGATACGAATATCCGCCGCTGCTAAATTCAGCTTGATATCATCTGCAAGCCCCACGATTTTACTGACCTTAACGCCCTGTTCCGGAGCAAGCTCGTACCTGGTAACCGACGGCCCGCAGCTTACGTTGGTAATCGTAACTTTTACGCCGAAGCTTTGCAGGGTGTTCTGCAGCTTCATAGCTGTCTCTCTCAAAACAGCGTCGGAATCGCCGCCGTCTTTTTTTCCGCGCTTTAGAAGAGATATGGGAGGAATCTTGTATATCTGCTTCGGTTTCTCCCGATTTTCCTTGGATACCTTCTCGATATCTGCCGTCTCTTTTGCAAACTCGTCTGAACCGGCTGTCTGCTTCTGTCTACGTACAGGCTCTTTTGGCGCCGCGGGTTCCGGTATTTCGCAGTCTCCAGGAAAGGCTTCTGTGTCCGCAGGTTCCATGGAAGGCTCTCGTTCCTCTTCCTGATATTCGGTTCCCTGTGGCATACCGCGGTTAATCACAAATTCCGGCTGCTTCTTTGGTTCTTCTAATATCTCAGCCTGGGAATGTTTTCCGGCAGGCTTTTCCGTACCAGGAATCTCTTCCGCCGGTTTCAGTTCCCTTACGTTCGGCGACTTCTTGGCAAGGGTCGTATCAAACGATACTCCTTCCACGTGCCGGTCCTTCCTTTTTATCCGCTTTGGCTCTTTCCTATCTCCGTCTGATTTCTCCTGTTCCCGGAGTTTCTGGCGTTCTCTCGTGATCTCTCTGCGTCTGGCGCTTTTTTCTTTTGCTCTGGTATATGCCCGTCCGCCCTGCTTTTTTACGCCCTTCAAAGCGGATTTGCCGGTGATCACCACCATACAGATAATCATGAAAATCACAAGTACCACGTATGTACCGATGACGCCGAGGGCGGGCGTCATCATCGCCGTAAGAGACTCTCCCAAAGAACCGCCTGCTTTTGATACCATCTCAAACATTCCGCAGAGCAATACAAACAACAAAACAACAGCCCCTGATTTCACATACGCGGACAGATTGTATTTGTTCGATATGGTAAATGCAGTCAGTCCAAAAAGCAAGAAAGGAAACAAATACGCTCCCACGCCAAATGCTTCCATACTTAAGGATGAAACGGCATCTCCCACACTGCCGCCAAACCCAAAATTACTAATTAGCAGTAAAATACTTGCCGCAAGCATGGCCCAGATTATAATCTCGTCAAATACAAAACTTTCTCCCGCTTTTGCCGCTGTCTTCTTCGTCCTTTTTGAATTACTTCTTTTCTTAGACTTCGAAGCCATAGTATTCCCCCTTATCAACTCGTTTGTGTCCTATACTCTGAAAGCATAAAAACACATACTATCCTTAGTATAGCATTTTTTAAAGGGACTGTCATTATTTATATTCATCTATTTTCCTGTTTTTCATTAATCATTTCATGCAATTTGCACAGCGCCTCGCTCATACCGCCAACCTCGTCGATCAGTCCTTCCTCCACTGCTTCCCGTCCTTCCAAAAGAGTTCCCACGTCCTTTACAAGCTGGGTCGGATTCAGCATCAGTTCCTCGATTCTTTCCTTGGTCATTTTGGAATGCTTTGCAAGGAAACCGGTAATCCGGTCCTGTGTTTTTTCCATATTCCTGAAGCTCTGCATAACCCCGATAAACATTCCGCTGGAGCGGACCGGATGGATGATCATAGTTCCGGTAGGCACAATAAACGAATAATTTGCCGATACCGCTAACGGCCCTCCGATCGAATGGCTGCCTCCAAGCACCAGGGATACCGTAGGCTTGCTAAGGGACGCAATCATCTCGGCAATGGAAAGCCCCGCCTCCACATCGCCGCCCAGGGTATTAAGGAGAATCAGCAGGCCGTCTATTTCGTCGCTGTCTTCGATTTCTGCCAGCATGGGAAGCAGATGTTCGTATTTTGTGGCCTTGGTATTGCCGCTTACCGCCTCATGTCCCTCAATCTCCCCGATAATGGTAATCAGTTTGATCCGGTGCTTTGAGGAATTCTCTTCTAGGTTCACCGTTCCCATTTCTTTAATCTGTTCGTTCTTTTTTTCATCCGCTTCCGCCGCTTTTCCGTCCCGTCCTGTTTTTGTGCGGTGGCAGTCCTTCCTTCCGTCAATATCCTTATACATTAAGAAACACCTCCATACCCTCTAGTATGGAAGTGTTTTCATCAAATTATACCTGAGCCAGCGCCTGAGCGATATCTGCAATGATATCATCCGCACTTTCAAGTCCTACGCTGAAACGAATCAGATCCGGACGTACTCCGGCCTCCATCAGTTCCTTATCGTTCATCTGACGGTGCGTATGGCTGGCCGGGTGCAGCACACAGCTTCTTGCATCCGCAACATGGGTTACAATCGCAATCATCTTTAAGCTGTCCATCATCTTCACGGCAGCGTCTCTTCCGCCCTTTAGCCCAAAAGTCAGCACGCCGCAGGTACCGTCCGGCATATATTTCTGTCCCAGCTCATAGTAAGGATCGCCGGAAAGTCCCGGATAATTCACCCAGGCAGCCTTTTCATGATTTTTTAAATATTCCGCGGCTTTTTTTGCATTCTCACAGTGTCTTGGCACGCGAAGATGCAGCGTTTCCAGTCCCAGATTCAAGAGAAACGCATTCTGAGGGGACTGAATTGAGCCAAGGTCGCGCATAAGCTGAGCCGTTGCCTTCGTAATATAAGCGCCTTTTCCAAACTTCTGTGTATACACGATTCCATGATAAGTCTCATCCGGAGCGGTAAGCCCGGCGAACTTCTCGCCGTGGGCTTCCCAGTCAAAATTCCCGCTGTCTACAATTGCTCCGCCGACGCAGGAAGCATGTCCGTCCATATATTTTGTCGTAGAATGAATTATAATATCCGCTCCCCACTCAAAAGGACGGCAGTTAATCGGCGTAGCGAAGGTATTGTCCACAATAAACGGTACGCCGTGGGCGTGAGCCGCCGCCGCGAACTTCTCAAAGTCAAGCACCACAAGCGCGGGATTGGCAATGGATTCTCCGAACACCGCCTTGGTATTCTCCTGAAAAGCCGCGTTCAATTCTTCTTCGCTGCAGTCCGGGTCTACAAAGGTCGCCTCAACCCCCATCTTTCTTATGGTATGCGCATATAAATTATAGGTGCCGCCGTAAATTGCCGAAGCGCACACAATATGATCTCCCGCCTCACAGATATTCATCACCGCGTAGAAGCTTGCCGCCTGGCCGGAAGATGTAAGCATCGCCGCCACGCCGCCTTCCAAATCGCAGATCTTAGCCGCCACCGCGTCATTGGTGGGATTCTGGAGCCTGGTGTAGAAATATCCGCTTTCTTCTAAATCAAACAGGCGTCCCATCTGGTCGCTGCTGCTGTATTTGAACGTGGTACTCTGATAAATCGGAACTACTCGCGGCTCTCCGTTGCCCGGCTCGTAACCGGACTGGATACACTTGGTCTCAATCTTATAATTGCTCATTCTTTTTCTCTCCCTCTACTCATCCCAATTATGATATACGTCCTGCACGTCGTCGTCATCGTCCAGGAGATCTAAGGTTTTCTGAATATTCTGGATATCCTTCGGGTCGCTCAGTTCCACATAAGTCTGCGGAATCATCGTTACCACCGCGGACGCCATCTGGATCCCCGCCGCTTCCAACGCCTCTCTTACGCCGCTAAAATCCTCCGGCGCAGTCAGAATCTCAAAGCTGTCCTCTTCCTCGGCAAAATCCTCTGCCCCGGCATCCAAAGCCTGCATCATCAAATCATCCGCATCCCCTTCAAACTCTTCTTTGTCAACAATAATTTGACCCTTCTTATCGAACATAAAGGAAACGCATCCTGGAGTTCCCACATTGCCGCTCCCCTTGGTAAAAGCGCTTTTCACATTCGACGCGGTACGGTTTTTATTATCCGTCAGTGTTTCCACGATGATTGCCGTTCCGTTTGGTCCGTAACCCTCGTATGTAATATGTTCATAGTTTGCGGAGGACGTATCCCCGGCCGCCTTCTTAATATTCCGCTCTATGGTATCGTTTGGCATATTGTTTGACTTTGCCTTCGCGATCACATCCCTCAGCCTGCTGTTATTAGCCGGGTCAGCGCTGCCGCCTTCCTTTACCGCTACCGCAAGTTCTTTCCCGATTTTGGTAAATATCTTACCCTTGGCAGCGTCGTTCTTTTCTTTTTTATGCTTGATATTCGCAAATTTTGAATGTCCTGACATCGTTTCTCTCTCCTTATCCTCTATTTCATTCCATCGCAGCATGAAAATCATCCATCTTGTTCCGCTTACATAAGCGGAACCGGCAGAATGGTCTTATTGTATCACGCATCCTATATTTTTTCAATCTTTACCGACTGAATTGCGTTGTTGTCTACCTCAAGTACCGTAAACAAATACCCTTCGTACATAACTGTACAATGTTCTTCCTCCCCGGGAATCCGGTCTAGCTGATGAATCAGAAATCCGTTCAGCGTCTCGTATTCTTCCTTATCAAACGACGTGTGCAGAAGTTCCTCTAAATCCTCTAAATCCGTAAACCCGTTCACTTCATAGGTTCCGTCCGCCCGCACTTCAATATCTTCTTCCTCTTCGTCATATTCATCCATGATATTACCGACGATTTCCTCTAGAATATCCTCCATAGCCACAAGTCCCGAAGTCTGTCCGTATTCGTCAATTACGATTGCAATGTGGTTCTTCTCCGCCTGCATTTCTTTAAACAGCCTGTCAATACTTTTTGTCTCCGGAATATACGCTACCGGCCTTATGTAGTCTCCCAGCTCCTTAATAGGAGCCTGCTTAAGTCTGTCGTCAAAAAAACAGGTCATGGCGTCCCTTAGATGAAGCGTACCTACAACCTCGTCGATCCCCTCCCGGCAGATCGGGAACCTAGAGTGGGTCTCCTCAAGCATGAAGTGAAGCGCATTCTCTAACTTCTCTTCTTCATCAATGGCGACGATATCCCTTCTGTGGGTCATAATATCCTTTGCATCCTTATCCATGTACCGGACAATATTGCGGATAAGTTTAGCCGCCGGGGAGCCTGCCTGATCCTCTTCTTTTTCTTCCTCCTGAAATATCTGTTTCATCCGCTGAAACAAACTGCCCTCTTCCATCTTTTTTAACTCCTTTTTATGTATGAAGCTCCAAGCTTACCCGGATCGCCTCATCAACTTTATTCATTAGTTCCCTGTCCAAATGCCCTACCATATCTTTCAGTCTCTGCTTGTCAATCGTACGGATTTGTTCCAATAGGATTACCGAATCCTTTACAAGCTGGCATCTTCTAGAATCCAGCTCGATATGGGTCGGAAGCTTCGCCTTATTCATCCTGGACGTAATCGCCGCGCAGATAATCGTCGGGCTGTGCCGGTTCCCCGTATCGTTCTGAATTACCAGAACCGGCCTTATGCCTCCCTGCTCGGAACCTACCACCGGACTCAAATCTGCGTAAAATATATCTCCTCGTTTTACCTGCACTGTTATTCACACTCCGATTTTCTAAGATAAAAGTATTATTTCCATCTTTCTCGGATGTATTCCGCACAGTTTAAAAAAACGCCCTTATTCGCCAAAAAAGTCAATCTGGGCCACCACGTTACCGCCTCTGATATACTCCCTCGGTATCCGTATTCCAAAGTCGGTGACAAATTCATAGTTAAACCGTCCCGATAATTTGCTCAGCATATCTACGGAAATCTCTTCGTCCTGATCTTTTCCGATTAATACTATTCTATCACCATATTCTACATTGTCAATTTCTGTTGCGTCCGCCATAAACTGATCCATGCAGATTCTGCCTAGAATCGGCGCTTTCTGTCCATGAATCAGCACGCAGCCATTGCCTGATAAGCTTCTGGGATATCCGTCTCCATAACCTACCGGAACCGTTACAATTTTCGTAGGCCTATCTGTCACATAAGTCCCGCCATAGCCAATGGGCGTTCCTTTCGGAACCCATTTTACATGAGCCGCATGGCTGACCAGCTCTAACGCCGGCATTAAGGGTACTCTAATCTTGTCAACCTCGTCGGACGGATACAAACCATAGGTGGCGATTCCGGCTCTCACCAGCCCCATGCCGGTCTCCGGCAGGTCAATGATCCCCGCGCTGTTGGCAAGATGACAGCAGGGAAATGTCACCCCTCTTTCTTCCAGCGCCTTCTTCATTCGCAAATACTCTTTAAGCTGCCGGCTGGTAGCGCGCTTATCCTGTTCGTCCGCCCTTGCGAAATGCGTAAACAGCCCTTCCATCTCAATCCCTGGAAGCGCGGCAATTCGTGCAATGGCCGCAGCGCTCTCCTCACAAACCGAAAATCCAAGCCTTGACATTCCCGTATCGATTTTAATGTGAAGGTAGGCCTTTTTCCCAAGCTTTACCGCCTGCTTCGATATCTCTTCCGCAATCTCTTCCGTATAGCAGGTCATCCGAAGCTCCTGTTCAAGAAGAAGCTGGCGCTGATCCGGAAATGCCGCTCCAAGCACCAGTATGGGCTTTGTGACTCCCGCATTCCTTAAGCTGACCCCTTCTTCAATCGTTGCCGTTGCGAATCCCCATATGTATTCCTTTTCCAACAGCATCTGTGCAATGGGAACCGCTCCGTGGCCGTAACCGTCCGTCTTAACTACCACCATCATCTGCGTATCCTTTTCCAGATTCCCATGCATCTGCTCTACGTTATATTCTATGGCATCCAGATTGATTCTGGCACAAACACGCGTATATCGTTTCATTTTTCCTTCTGCCCTTTCTATACTTTCATCATAAATCATAATCTATCACGGTCCGTCGCCGCTTTCCGGCCCCTTCAGTCCGAAACACACATGATATTCTGGATTGCAGAACCAATGTATCCGGCAAGATCCCTTGCTAAAACACTGTAATCCCCAAATTCTTCCCGAGCCAGGTCACCAGCCAGCCCATGAACATATACGCCCAGCACGGCCGCGTCGTAAGGCTTCTTTCCCTGAGCCATAAAACCGGCGATCATACCGGAAAGCACGTCGCCGGAACCCGCTTTGGCCATCGCCGCGTTTCCGGTTCCGTTCACATACGTATGGTATCCCGGACTTCCTACAAGGGTTCTTGCATCCTTCTGAACAAGAGTCACGCCGTAGCGCTTTGTAAAAGCCTCCAACTGTTCTCTGCGGTTTTTCTTTATTATGCCTATCGGACAGTCCGTAAGCCTTGACAATTCCTTCATGTGAGGCGTAAGTACAAATCTTCCGCCGGACAGCCTATTAAGAAGCTCGGGGTTTCCCGCCAGAAGATTCAGACCGTCTGCATCTATCATACAAGGAACTTTTCCCTCTTTCAAGACTATATTTAATATATGCCCGGAAATCTCTGAAATGCCGATTCCTGGCCCGATACAGACAGTATCCGCCCAGGCAAGCTTTTTTAGAAGCTCTTTCTCGTCAAATCCCTCATAGGCGGATATAATGGCTTCCGGAATGAGCTGCTGTAAAACGCTTCGGTTTTCCTTTGCGGTATAAATCTGTACCAGTCCCACGCCTACCCGGTACGCGGCCAGCGCGCTTAAAAAAGCCGCTCCCGCCATTCCCCCGCTTCCTGCAATCAGAAGAAGCTTTCCGAACGTTCCCTTGTGAGAATCCGCCGGACGCGCCGGAAGCAGCTTTTTCGCATCCTTCCCATCCATCGTATAGCACACGCCGCGCTCCTTAAGAACCAGGGAACTGTCAATTCCGATATCCGCAGCAGCAACCCGCCCGGCATATCCACAGCCGGGAAACAGCAAAAGCCCAAGCTTCTTCTCCTGGAACGTAACCGTCATATCCGCGCGGAAAGCGGTTCCCATGACCTGTCCTGTAGAAGCACAGATACCGGAAGGAATATCCACTGCCAGTTTCTTACCGCTCTCTTCGTTCATCCGGTTCAGTAATTCTGCATAATTTCCTGTGATTTCACGGCTAAGCCCCACGCCAAACAAAGCATCCACAACCGCGTCATAATCCGCCGCTTCAAAATCGCCGCACGCCCTGCCGCCGGCCTTCAGGAAACGCTCCATCTGGTAAACAGTCTCCTCGGTACGGCTCTTCATACGCCCGGCAAACACCAGCTTTACTTCGGTTCCCTTTTCGAGAAGTATTCTTCCGATGGCAAATCCGTCCCCTCCGTTATTTCCCGAACCGCATACCACCAGAACCCGTCCAAGGTTCCATCCGGCCTGCACCATGGCCTCAACACAAGCTCCGGCGGCTCGTTCCATCAACTCGAGCGAAGAGATGCCAAGCTGTGTAATCGTGTAGGTATCAGCGGCCTTCATCTGAGCCGCATCCAATAAATATTCCATTGCAATTCTCCTTTATCAAACGTTTCCATACTATCCTGAGTATAAAAGAAAACGTGTAATGCCGCCTGCTTTTCGCACACTGTCATTACACGTTATCCCCATTTGTCCATCAGCCTTTCAGCCCATGTTCCTCATGGTAACGGTTAATATTATATGATAACCGCATCAAGCTCTCCGACAAATGAACACTCTCTACAATCACATGATCCGGAACATTTAAATCCACATGGGCAAAATTCCAAATCGCCTGTATTCCGGCTTCTACAAGTTCTCTCGCAACGTCAACCGCCACGCCTTTCGGGATTGTCAAAACCGCAATTTCTATATCGTTTTCTCTGATATAGTCTTTTAGCTCATCCATCATACGGACAGGAACACCTCGGATCGTCATGCCCTTCAGGGTAGGATTCACATCAAAAATTCCCTTCAGAACAAAGCTTCTCTTTTCAAAACTGCCATAATTAGCCAATGCCTGCCCCAGATTACCGGCGCCGATAATAATAAAATTATGATCGTTCTCCAGTCCAAGAATCTTACCAATCTCTGTATACAGATACTTAACATTGTAACCGTACCCTTGCTGTCCAAAACCGCCAAAATTGTTTAAGTCCTGTCTAATCTGCGAAGCCGTCACTTTCATCCGCTTGCTCAAATCGTTTGATGAAATACGCTCAACTCCACTCTCTAATAGTTCTCCTAAATAGCGATAATACCTTGGGAGTCTTCGAATCACCGCCTGAGAAATCTCTCTTGATTCCACTCTTACTCACCTTTCCAAAAAAAATATCCATCCTTATTATATAGGATTGTTAAGGTGAAGTCAAACTTTTACATAAATTTTCGTTGTTTTTTCTGCAAATTTCGGTATAATGATACACGAATGAATAATACGGAGGTGCGCCATGATTCTGTCATGTCATGATATCAGCAAAGCATTTGGGGAGCATGTGATTGTAGCAAACGGCTCTTTCCATATAGAAGAACATGAAAAAGCTGCTCTTGTAGGCGTCAACGGAGCCGGCAAATCGACCTTGTTAAAAATAATCGTAGGGGAACTGCACTGCGACAGCGGTTCCGTTACCCTGACAAAAGGAAAAACACTCGGATATCTCTCGCAGCATCAGGAACTGACCTCTGGAAATACCATATACGAAGAAGTCCGCACGGCGAAAGCCGCCTTAATCGAAATGGAATCCAGAATCCGCTCTATTGAAGTAGAACTGGAAGGTTTGACCGGAAATGAATTGGAGGAACGTCTGAATACCTATCACAATCTCATGAACACCTTTGAATTTTCGGACGGTTACGCTTATGAAAGTGAAATTACAGGCGTATTAAAGGGACTTGGCTTTACCGAGGATGAGTTTGCCAAACCGGTGGACACCTTATCCGGCGGACAAAAAACACGGGTAGCCCTTGGCAAACTTCTTCTTACCAAGCCGGATGTTCTGCTTCTTGACGAGCCTACGAACCACTTAGACCTAAACTCGATTACCTGGCTGGAAACGTTTCTTTTAAATTATTTCGGCGCGGTATTAATCGTCTCCCACGACCGTTATTTCCTGAACCGGGTGGTAACGAAAGTTATTGAGATCGAACTTGGCGTATTATCCGTATTTTCCGGTAATTACACCGACTATGCGAAAAAAAAGCAGATGTTCCGGGAAGCCCGCCTAAAAGAATACTTCAATCAGCAGCAGGAAATCAAACATCAGGAAGCCGTTATAGAAAAACTCCGCTCTTTTAACCGGGAAAAATCCATCAAACGCGCCGAAAGCCGGGAAAAAATGCTGGCTAAGCTTACCCCGGTAGAAAAGCCCGCTGAAGTTCACGCGGACATCCATCTGAAATTAGAACCTTCTGTTATCAGCGGAGGCGACGTGCTGTTGGTAGAACGTTTATCAAAAACTTTCCCACCCCACATCCTGTTTGAGGATGTAAGCTTTGAAATAAAACGCGGGGAACATGTAGCCGTCATCGGCGATAACGGTACCGGAAAGACTACCCTGCTTAAAATTTTAAATCAGGTTCTCCCGGCCGATCACGGAACCTTCACCTTAGGAACCAATGTACAAATTGGGTACTATGACCAGGAACACCATATACTGCACATGGAAAAGACCATATTTGACGAGATTTCCGACGACTACCCCACCCTTACTAATACGCAGATACGCAAAACCCTGGCCGCTTTCTTGTTTACCGGGGATGAAGTGTTCAAGCAGATCAGCGCCCTAAGCGGCGGCGAACGCGGCCGAGTATCCCTCGCTAAGCTCATGCTCTCCGAAGCAAATTTCCTGATTCTGGACGAGCCTACCAATCATTTGGACATTGCGTCCAAGGAAATTTTAGAACAAGCGTTAAATGATTATACGGGAACCGTACTGTATGTATCCCATGACCGCTATTTCATCAACCAGACTGCCACACGGATTTTAGAGCTGACCGGACATACCTTTATCAATTATATCGGGAATTACGATTATTATTTGGAAAAAAAGGAAGCGCTGACTAGCGCGTATATCGGCGAAATACGCCAAAGCCCTGCCCAGGCGTCCCATGCCGACGCGATTCCCGCAAGCAAGTCCAAGCAAAGCTGGCAGGAACAAAAAGAAGCTCAGGCAAAACAGCGCAAACGCCAGAATGATTTAAAGAAAACAGAGGAGCGCATCGCCGTTCTTGAGGAGCGGGACGGCGAGATCGACGCACTGATGATGGAGGAAGAAGTCTATACCAATTCGGTCAAATGCCAGGAACTTGCCGCTGAAAAAGCTGCGATTACCAGCGAATTAGAAGAATTGTACAAACAATGGGAAAAGCTTGCGGAATAAGTTTCGCAAGCTCTTTTTGTGTAACAGTATAAAATGGCCAAACCTTAATTGTTAAATTTACCCGTTAACCTCCGGCACTTTATGGCAGCAGCCGATTGCCACCGCCCCAAATCCAATATGGCAGGACACGCTTAAGGACAGTGGCTCCATATGGATTTCATATCCCGGGAACCGCGCCTCCACTTCTTTTTTCCACTGTACAGCGTCCTCCATGGAACAGGTATATGCAAGATCCAGATGCATTTCCTTTCCTGCGAAACGCTGGGTCAGATCCTTTTCCATTGCGTCCAGCATAGTCTTCTTTGCAGACTTTAATCCCCTTGTCTTTGAGAATGCATCCAGCTTCTCGCCCTGAATCTGAAGCACCGGTTTTAAATTCAGCACCGTTCCGATTGCGGCGGCTGCCGGCGTGATGCGCCCGCCCTTTTTCAAGTACTTCAGCGTATCTAAGGTAATATAGATACTGGCTTCTAACTTCTCTCTCATTAGAATATCCCTAATTTCCTGACCGCTCATACCTTTTTTTGCCAATGCCGCGGCATCCATTACCGATCTTCTCTGGGTAATCGAAATTCTTTGGTTATCTACTACAAACACCTTGCCGCCATAATCCGCAGCAAGCATCATCGCCGTCTCACAGGAGCTTGACAGACCGCTGGACATAGGAATATGGACAATCTCGTCATATGTTTTCAAAATCTCGTCCCAGAGATCGGTCACATCCCCAGGCGAAGGCTGAGAGGTGGAAATATCCGCGTCCTCTGCAAGCCGCTTATAAAATTCTTCCCGGGTCAGTGTAATATCTTCAAAAAATAATTCCTCATTGATGTAAAACGGCATAGGAAGCACTCGGATTCCCAGTTCTTCCCCCTGTTTTTGTGTAATCCCGCTGTTACTGTCCGTAACAATTGCAACTCTGCTCATCGCATCTTCCCCCTTTAATTCTTAAAACTATGAATTGGCGCAGGGATTCTTCCCTGTCTGCTGATAAACGCACTGCAGTCGTACCCATTGACCGGTATAATCGGCGCATAACCGAGAAGTCCGCCGAATTCGGCGGTATCCCCCACATCCTTACCGATGACCGGAATCAGCCGAACCGCCGTAGTCTTCTGATTTACCATGCCGATGGCCATCTCATCGGCAATAATGCCGGAAATGGTTGCCGGACTGGTTTTGCCCGGAATGGCTATCATATCCAAACCTACCGAACATACGCAGGTCATTGCCTCTAATTTCTCCAAATTCAGCGCCCCTAACTTCACCGCGTCAATCATGCCCTGATCCTCGCTGACCGGAATAAACGCTCCGCTTAAGCCTCCCACATAAGAGGATGCCATAACGCCGCCCTTTTTCACCTGGTCGTTGAGCATCGCAAGAGCCGCCGTCGTACCCGGAGCCCCGACCCGCTCTAAGCCGATCTCTTCCAAAATCTCCGCCACACTGTCTCCAACGGCCGGCGTCGGCGCCAGAGACAAATCGATAATTCCGAAGGGAATCCCCATCCGCTTAGAAGCCTCTCCGGCTACAAGCTGTCCTACTCTGGTTATCTTAAACGCCGTCTTCTTAATGGTCTCGCAGAGTTCCTCAAAGTCTCCGCCCCGCACCTTTCTGATGGCATTTCTTACAACTCCGGGGCCGCTAACGCCCACATTAATCACAGCGTCTCCCTCTGTGACGCCAAGAAACGCGCCGGCCATAAACGGATTGTCATCCGGCGCATTGCAGAACACCACCAGCTTGGCACAGCCCAGGGAATCCCTCTCTTTCGTGGCTTCGGCGGTCTCTTTCACAATCTCTCCGCACAGACGGACCGCATCCATATTGATGCCCGTCCTAGTGGAACCCACGTTAATAGAGCTGCAGACACGGTCCGTGCAGGCAAGAGCCTTCGGCACGGAACGAATCAGCCTCTCGTCCCCGGCAGTCATAGCCTTCGATACCAGGGCGGAATATCCGCCGATGAAATTCACGCCGACTTCCTTTGCCGCTTTATCCAGCGTCTTTGCAATCTCCACATAATCCTCCGGCGTCTGACACGCCGTCCCGCCAACCAACGCAATCGGAGTTACGGAAATCCGTTTGTTCACAATCGGGATTCCGAATTCATGCTCTATCTCCTGTCCGGTGGCCACCAGGTTTCCTGCAAGAGATGTGATCTTATGATAAATCTTCTCATTCAGCCTCGCAAGATCCGAATCAATACAGTCCATCAGGCTAATCCCTAATGTAATCGTCCGCACATCCAGATTCTCGTGTTCAATCATCTTATTGGTTTCTTTTACTTCGTATACACTAATCATAAATCAAAAGCTCATCCTTCCTGTCTGTGCGCGTCTACAGCCTGTGCATCTTCTCAAAGATCTCTTCTCTCTGGCAGTGGATAATCACGCCGATCTTTTCTCCCAGCGCTTCCAAATCATCCGAATATTCCTGAAACTTCTTAGAGGCTCCCGAAACGTCCACAATCGTTACCATATTAAAATATCCGTCAATAATCGTCTGTGAAATATCCAGTATATTAATTCCGGTTTCTGCCAGATAAGTGCATACCTTTGCAATAATTCCTACGGTATCCTTTCCCACTACGGTAATTACACATTTCTTCATAGCTTTCTTTCTCCTGTTCTTTCATCTATACGCTTTGTATGTATGTTACAGTTATCACGACGTTTACCGGCCGCAGAAACTGCGTCGGCGCTATACCATAACAATATCTGAGATACAGTCGCGTCTCGCCACCTTTAACGGAATGTCTTCCCCTTTGTATGGATTATCCCCAAAAGTAACCTCCAGCTTTACCGTCTCATACGCAAGCTCCGCATAGTTATTCTCTTTGCTGAGATGCCCAAGCATTACGCTTTTTAGGTTATCATGAAGTATAGCACAAAGAAGGCGTCCTGACAATTCATTTGACAGATGCCCCTTATCTCCCATAACCCTGCGTTTCAGCGGATACGGATAGGGTCCTGCTTCCAGCATATGTATATCGTGGTTTGCTTCCAGCAATACCGCATCCAGGCCTTTTAGATTCTCCACAATATAAGAATCATAGGTTCCTAAGTCCGTAGCCACAGCCACTGACTTGTCCCGGCAGTTCATCCGGTAGCCGCAGGGTTCTTTGGCGTCATGAGAAATCGCAAAGGGGTGTATCCGGATATCCCCCAGCATAAAATCCCGGTCGGTTTCAATTTCATGAAGCAGCCCCTCGGGAAGAACTCCTAAGCTCTTATAACTCCGAATCCCTTCTATGGTCCCTTTGGTGGCATAGATCGGAACCTTGTATTTCCTGCAGAATACTCCCAGTCCCTGGATGTGGTCCGAGTGTTCGTGAGTAATCAGAATCCCCTGCAGTTCCTCGCCTTTCACATCCAGCGCCTTCAGTCCTTCTTCTATTTTCTTCTTACTGATTCCAGTGTCCACAAGCAAGTGCGTCTCTTCGCTTCCTGCATAAATACAATTCCCGCTGCTTCCGCTGGCAATACTGCATAATCTCATGGAATATAATCTCCTGTTTCCTTACTGTTTGCTGCGCGGCCAACCGACTCCGCATTCTTTACGATACTTTTAATTTGCACATAATGGATTCCAACTGCGCGCAGGTATCGTCAAAACTCCTGCTGTTATCTACCGCGCGGTCGCATTTATTTAAGAACTCGTCCCGGGTCTTTTGGGAGCGGAAGATCCCGTCAATCCGCTCGTCTCCATACCCCCTGGAGAGTTTCAGCCTTTTTCTCCTTACGCTGTCTTCCGCATAGATATACCAGGTCTCGTCGCAGACTTCGTCATAGTGATCCTCCAAAAGAAGCGCCGCCTCCAGCACAAAAAGCTCCGTCCCCTTTTTCTCCTGTTCCTTGATCAGTGCGAGAATCCGTTTCTTAACAGCCGGATGCACAATCGCGTTTAAGGTCTTTCGCTCCTCCTCATCCGAAAAGACCACTTTCGCCAGCTTCTCCCGGTCAAGTCTGCCGTTTTCCTGCAAAATTCCGTCTCCAAAATGCTCCACGATCTGACGATAGCATATGGTGTTCTTCTTTTCCAGATTCCTTGCCACCAGATCTGCCTGACAGATCACTGCCCCATGCTTTCCTTCCAGATATTTCAGCACTTCACTCTTTCCTGTCCCAACTCCACCGGTAATTCCTATGACTTTCATAATGTCCTCCCTTATTTTGCCTCATACCAGTTCCGTCCGGTATGCATATCTATTTCCAATGGCACCTGAAGACTGGCTGCCTGTTCCATCTCGCTCTTTAGTATCCTTCGCACTTCTTCCACCTCCGGCTGATAAGCTTCGATTAAAAGCTCGTCATGCACCTGAAGCACAAGCCTGGATTTCATCTTCTGCTCCTTTAGCCTTCGGTTCACGCCAATCATCGCAATCTTCATAATATCCGCGGCCGCGCCCTGAATCGGCGCGTTCATCGCTACCCGCTCCCCAAAGGAACGCTGCATAAAGTTACTGGATTTCAACTCCGGCACCGGCCTTCTTCTGCCGAATATCGTCTTGGCATATCCCTGCTTTTTCGCAAATTCTACAGACTGATCCAGAAATTCCTTGATGCCCGGATAGGTCTTGAAATACTGATCGATATATTCTGCCGCTTCTTTCCTGGTGATGCTGAGATCCTGGCTTAATCCGAAGGAACTGATGCCATACACAATTCCAAAATTCACAGCCTTTGCGTTTCTGCGCTGAAGCTCCGATACTTCGTCGAAAGGAACATGAAATACCTGAGACGCGGTAATCCGGTGTATGTCCGCCTCTTCTTTATATGCTTCGATCAGCTTCTCATCACCGGAACAGTGGGCCAGCACCCGAAGCTCAATCTGGGAATAGTCCGCATCCACAAATAGATACCCGTCCTCCGGAATAAATACCTTCCGAATCAGCCTTCCAAGTTCCATCCGAACCGGAATGTTCTGCAGGTTCGGCTCGGTACTGCTGATCCTTCCCGTAGCCGTTATAGTCTGGTTAAACTTGCCGTGGATTCTCCCGTCCTCCCCGATAAATGCCGACAAGCCGTCCGCATAGGTGGACTTCAGCTTGGCAAGCTGTCTATACTCCAAAATCTGCGATACGATCGGATGTTCCGGAGCAAGCTTCTCCAGCACATCCGCCGCCGTAGAATATCCGGTCTTCGTCTTTCTCCCGCCGGGAATCCCCATTTTTTCAAATAGAATCACGCCAAGCTGCTTGGGGGAATTGATATTGAACGTCTCGTTGGCCGCCTCGTGTATTTCCCGTTCAAGTTCCGCAATCCTTGTGCCTAACTGCTCCCCATAATATTTTAAAGCTTCTCCCTCCACTTTAACGCCGTTTTGCTCCATATCATACAGGGTAAAGATCAGCGGCATCTCAATCTCGGTAAACAAACTCCACATCTTAGCGGCTTTTAGCTTCTCCTCCAGCGCCGGAGCCGCCTTCCAGGCGGTATACGCCTCATAGCAGGCCTTAACCGCATCCTCCGCTTTCTCCTCGATGAGCAATGCAAGCTGTTCTCTTGCTACATCCTCATAGGTATAGTCGTTTTTCAGAGGATTCAAAAGATAGGCCGCAACCGTTCCGTCAAAGCAGCGTTCCGGGCAGATCCCCGGAAATTCATCCATAAACTTTTTCACGTCGAACACAACGGTATTTCCCGCCTGCGCAGATACCCGCTCTACCTGTTCTTTCAGCCAGGCCGTCTCAATATCCTGATCTGCTTCCATACAATATACTTTTTCCTCGCCGTAACACAGTCCGACCCCCGCCATCCCTGCCTGGTCTGCAAACAAAGGAAACGCTTTGTCCGCGCTCTTAAATATAGAAACGCCGATCCGCTCCGCCCCGGCTGCCTCGGCAAAAATCCGTTCCGCTTCCCGCCGCTTGGAAATCCTTACAAATGCATCTTCAACCTGATTGGAGGGCGCGCTGATCTCAAACCGGCTCAAAAGATTCTTAAACTGCAGCCGCTGGAAATAAGCATACGCTTCTTCCGTATAGAGATTGGTAATCTTCGCCTCTTCTATCTCATACGCAAAATCCGCGTTAACATTGATCGTTGCAAGCTCTTTACTAAGCGCCGCCAAATCCCAGTGTTCTTTTAACGCTTTGGAAGCTCTCGGCGGTTTTATTTCGTCCGCGTGTTCATAGGCATTTTCAATGAAATGATACTCTGTAATAATCTTTGTCGCCGTCTTCTCTCCAATGCTTGGCACCCCCGGGATATTGTCGGAGGTATCGCCCATCAGCGCTTTCAAATCAATGAATTCCTTAGGAGTCACCTGATAGCGTTTCATTACGTCCGCCGCATAGTAATCTTCCACTTCTGTCCGTCCCTGCTTCGTCTTTGGAATCCGTATCTTCACATGATCGGTAGCAAGCTGCAGAAGGTCTCTGTCGCCGCTGATAATGGAAACTTCCATCCCAAGCCTTTCACAGCGCCCGGCTAAGGTTCCTAATAGATCGTCCGCTTCAAGTCCCGCCTGCTCAATAGTCTTGACGCCCATGGCCTTAAGCACTTCCTTAATGACTGGAACCTGCTGTCTTAACTCCTCCGCCATAGGCTTTCTGGTTCCCTTATACTCCGCATACATCTCGTGCCGGAATGTCGGCGCATGCACATCAAAAGCAACCGTCAGATACCCGGGATTCTCCTGATCCAAAATTTTAAACATAATATTTAAGAAACCGTAAATGGCGTTAGTGTGAAGTCCCTCCGCATTGGTAAGATCTGGAACGCCGTAAAAAGCACGGTTCAAAATACTATGTCCATCTATCAAAACAATTTTTTCTGACATATAACACCTCTCGAAGCACAGATGCGTAAAAGATTTACGCTAAATTTGCACATTACTGCGCCATATCATCTCAATTATCATAACTGCCTATCTACTATACCATTTTCAAACATATAATTCAAGACAGCAATCAGGCTTCCCCATCCTCGTCAATAAAGGAACGGCTCATAATATAGAACTCTTCCTAAAGTCCTCCTTTTTATTCTCAAAAAAACGATGCGGAACTTGAACCTATGGTTCACTTTTGCACCATAAAACACACAAAACGGCGCGAAAATTGAACCGCTACAGTTCAATTTCGCGCCGTAGGCTACGGATGGTGGGACTTGAACCCACACGGGGTCGCCCCCGCAAGATTTTGAGTCTTGTGCGTCTGCCATTCCGCCACATCCGCATTCGGCTTCTCTTGAAACCGAAATTAATTCTATCATAGAGTGTTCAAAAATACAATAGTTTTTTGTAATTTATATCACTTATTATTTTGTTCAGGCTAAACAGAACGCTTTTCGGTCTATGATCATTTCCTTAGCAGCCTGTCTCCGATCTCAAAGCAATCAAAGGTGGCGAAATAATCTGCCGGCGTTTCGGCTCGGCGAATCAGCTCCGTACTTCCGTCTTCCTTCAAAAGTACCTCCGCGGAGCGAAGCCTTCCATTATAATTATATCCCATAGAAAAACCGTGGGCGCCGCTGTCATGGATCACCAGAAGATCTCCTATATCAATCTTTGGCAGCATCCGGTCAACGGCAAATTTGTCACAGTTCTCACACAGGCTTCCAGTTATATCATACATATAATCGCACGGCGCGTCCTCTTTCCCGGCAACGGTAATATGATGGTAAGCCCCGTAAATAGCCGGGCGCATCAGATTTGCCGCGCAGGCGTCTACGCCGACGTATTCCTTATGGGTATGCTTCTCATGAATCGCTTTTGTCACCAGGCAGCCGTAAGGTCCCAGCATAAAACGCCCAAGCTCTGTATAAATTGCCACGTCGCCCATACCGGCAGGAGTCAGCACCTCCTCATAAACCTTGCGCACCCCTTCGCCGATCACCGCGATGTCATTGGCCTCTTGATCCGGCTTATAGGGAATCCCGATGCCGCCGGACAGATTGATAAACTTTATGTGCGCGCCGGTTTCCTTCTGAAGCTCTACCGCAAGTTCAAAGAGTACCTTCGCAAGCATGGGGTAATACTCGTTGGTAACCGTATTGCTGGCAAGGAATGCATGGATTCCGAATTCCTTCGCGCCTTTCTTTTTTAAAATCCGAAACGCCTCGAAGATCTGCTCTGTGGTCATGCCATACTTCGCGTCCCCGGGATTATCCATGATATCATTGGTAATCTTGAACAAGCCGCCCGGATTATAGCGGCAGCTAATGGTCTCCGGTATATGTCCGATCGTCTCTTCTAAAAAGTCAATATGGGTAATATCGTCCAGATTGATAATTGCTCCCAACTTATCCGCATAGGCAAATTCTTCCGCCGGCGTATCGTTCGAGGAAAACATAATATCCCCCGGCTCCGCGCCGATTGCCTCCGACAGCATCAGCTCCGTCAAAGAAGAACAGTCGTAGCCGCAGCCATAATCCCTCAATATATCAATCAAAAATGGATTGGGGGTAGCTTTTACCGCAAAATACTCCCGATATCCCTGATTCCAAGAAAACGCTTCTTTCAATGCCTGCGCATTCTTCCGTATTCCCGCTTCGTCATAAAGGTGAAAAGGCGTAGGATATTCCTTGATCATCGTTTCTAACTGCTCTTTGGTCACAAATGGTTTCTTCTTCATAAGTAGTCCCTTCCGTCTTCTGATTTTTATTCAGGCATGTCTGCTTTTTCTGCCGCCGTTCATATCCTCCGGGCGTTTTGACAGCGCATCGTTTACTCGATTACCGCGATCCGCATCATGTTGCTGGCTCCCGCCTTCGCCTGCTTAAAGTTTGGAGAAGGAATGCCCGCCGTCAGCACAACGATATCCCCCGGGTCAACCTCCTTCTTAGCGGAAATCAAATCAATCGCGCCGTTCAAAATGTCCTCCGTCGTATTAAACGCCAGCGACTTGTAGGAACGCACGCCCCAGTATATCTGCATTCTCCGCATACACGCGTCGTCCGGAGTCACGCCGATAATATCCGCCTTTGGCTTAAACTTGGACATAACCCTCGCGGTAGCACCGGACACAGTAGGCGTTACGATACACCGTGCATTCAAGTTCATAGACGCGGCCACCGAAGCATAGCCGATTGCCGGGGAAATCCCCCGCTTCTCATGCACCTTCCCGCTCTTTAAAATCGCCTGATAATCCAGATGCTGCTCTGTATTCTCTACAATGTGAACCATCATATCCAGCGTCTCCACCGGGTACTTACCATTCGCAGTTTCACCGGAAAGCATCACTGCGTCGGTGCCGTCGTATACCGCGTTGGCAACGTCGGTCACCTCTGCGCGGGTAGGCCTTGGGTTGCGGATCATGGAATCCAGCATCTGGGTCGCAATGATAACCGGTTTGTAATATTCGTTACACTTCTGAATCATCTTCTTCTGAAGATAAGGCACCTCTTCCGCAGGGATTTCCACGCCTAAGTCCCCTCTTGCAACCATCACGCCGTCCGCACAGCGGATAATTTCTTCGATATTCTCCACGCCCTCGCCATTCTCAATCTTGGCAATGATCGGAACATAGGGAGCGCCGCATTCTTTCAGCCAGGATTTGATCTCTAAGATACACTCCGCGTTTCTTACAAAGGAAGCGGCGATAAAATCAATCTCTTGTTCCACGCCGAATTTGATGTCTTCCTTATCCTTTTCCGTAATAGCTGGAAGACGCACTGGAACTCCCGGAACGTTAACGCCCTTCCTTTCTCCCAGCTCACCGCCATTTGCTACGATACAGTGAATCTCTGTCTCTGTCTTCCCAATGACGGAAAGCTCGATCAGTCCGTCGTCAATCAGAATCTTCTTTCCTACGTGTACGTCGTCCACAAGTCCCGGATAAGTAATGGAAACGCCGGAAGCGTCCCCTTCTTTCTCCTCGATGCTAAGGGAAAACTTCTGCCCTTCTGTAAGAGTTACCTTTTTTCCTCCCTTTAATACGCCGGTACGAATCTCCGGCCCTTTTGTATCCAGTAAAATTGCAACCGGCTTCTTCTCTTCCTTACGGACCGCCTTTAGTCGGTCCATCCTTGCCTTCTGTTCCTCATGCGTTCCATGGGAAAAATTGAATCTGGCAATATCCATGCCCCCCCGAACAAGTTTCCGCAGAATCTCCACATCATCAGAACCGGGTCCTAACGTACAGATAATCTTTGTTTTTTTCATCTTTGTTTCCTCCTGGTATTCCTTTTTATTCTCACGCAGTTCTATACGGCGGCGCCGTACTTTCCGCGGAGCATTCTTATTCCTCGCCCGGGGCGCGTTCCCGCTGATTCGCCCCTTAAAATCAGCCGTTTACTGAATATGCGTATGTGTGAATAAATGTTCCTGGCAATACTCGTAATCTCCGTTGCATCTAGAGCAGAACCGAAATTCCAGATCCGGATCATCTACTTCCGTCCTTCCGCACACCGCGCACCGGTGCATAGCTCCATTCGCATAACGGTTTACCGGACGTATCTTTTTCTTAAACTCCCGTTTTCTTTTCATCTCCTTTGGAGTATACGGCATCATATTCCGGGATGCCAGGAAAAAGATAACAAAATTCAGAATAGACACCGCCGCCGCTAAAGCGTTGGCCTTATATATAATTCCAAAAGCTCCTCCGCCGTATGCCGGAAGAAATGCCTGCAAGATTGCATATCCAAAATACACTCCGTCCAGCAAAGCCAGCCATTTCACCTTGACCGGAATCATAAAGAATACCAGAAACTCCATATTAGGATACAGCGCCGCAAAAGCAAAAAACAGCGATAAATTCAGATATCCTGTGCCAAGGGGCAACGAAATCCCCGTCAGCACATACACAATCAACGCCGCGGCTACATGAAACAGCACCCCGCCAAAAAAATACACGTTAAACCGGAACGCGCCCCAGGTCCGCTCTAAGCTAGAGCCAAGCATATAATAGAAATAAAGCGCGATCAGCATAAAAATCGGACTGCTGGAAGGCGGCTGAATTATAAAGGTTGCGATCCGCCAGATCTGTCCATGCAGAACAGCCTCCATGTTCAGGCTAAGATAGTTGTAATAAAATGAAGGCGCAATCAACTGCATCACAAATCCTACCCCATACAGAATGATAATATAATACATCAGATTATGAATCGCATACCGTCCGAATTTACGTTCTAATTTATCAAGCCAGTTCATAATATCCACTCTCCTTCTTCCATACGAATATCTGCAGCTTCTGTCAGGCCTGCCCCAGAGCAGCCTCCCGGAATACGGCGCCCCTGCGCAAAATCAGCCGGCGTTTCTTCCTGCCCTGTGCATACATATGGATATTTTACCTTTTCAAAATATGTTTGTCAATGAATTAACCGTTTATTCTGATTTAGATAACATCCGCGTCCGCTAAGAAGCAGCCCGACTGTTGTGTAACAGTAATAATCCTTCAACTTCCAATTGTCTTTTTTAAATGAATGTCGTATAATGTAAAAATGTCCTAAGACAGTATTTACACATTTAATAGGAAAAGACACATATATATAAACACAAAGGAGATATTCATATCATGAATGGAAATAAGAATTTATCCTCATCGGACGGCGCCTGCGCGGGAAAAACTAATTGCGCGGCATATCCGAACCGATATGCGCTGGGAATCGATATCGGTTCTACAACAGTAAAGATTGCCTTATTAGATTCCGAGAATGATGTGGTTTTTTCAAGCTACGAACGGCACTATGCAAATATACAGGAAACCTTATCCGACCTGCTTGGCCGGGCAATCTATAAACTCGGCCAGATTCATGTATCGCCGGTTATCACAGGCTCCGGCGGACTGACCCTTGCCAAACACTTAGAAGTTCCTTTTGTCCAGGAGGTTGTGGCGGTATCCGCCGCCCTGCAGGACTTTGCGCCTCAGACCGACGTGGCCATTGAGCTGGGCGGCGAGGATGCGAAGATCATCTATTTTGAAGGCGGAAGCATCGAGCAGCGCATGAACGGCGTCTGCGCCGGAGGCACCGGTTCTTTCATTGACCAGATGGCTTCCCTTTTACAAACAGACGCCTCCGGCCTCAACGAGTACGCAAAAAATTACAAAGCATTATACTCCATTGCCGCAAGATGCGGCGTATTTGCCAAGTCCGATATACAGCCCCTAATTAACGAAGGGGCGTCCAAAGAGGATCTGGCGGCTTCTATTTTCCAGGCCGTAGTGAACCAAACCATCAGCGGACTAGCCTGCGGCAAGCCGATCCGGGGACATGTGGCGTTCTTAGGAGGCCCTTTGCATTTCCTGTCGGAGTTAAAGGAGGCCTTTATCCGTACACTGAAGCTGGACGATGAACACATTGTCGCGCCCAGACGTTCCCATCTTTTTGCGGCAATCGGTTCGGCCATGAACTCAGAACGAAATCTAGATATATCCATCCAGGAAATGCAGAACCGCCTGGCGGGACGCATTCAGATGGAATTTGAAGTAGAGCGGATGCAGCCTCTGTTTACTACAGAGGCCGATTATCATGCCTTTATTGACCGGCACAATAAACACCAGGTTCCGGTAAAGGATCTTGCTTCCTACACGGGAAAAGCATTTCTGGGAATCGACGCCGGATCCACCACCACGAAGGCAGCCCTTGTGGGGGAAGACGGCACGCTTCTTTATTCTTTCTACCACAACAACGAAGGAGATCCCTTGGGAACTACCATCGCAGCTATAAAAGAGATCTACGAACAGCTTCCGGAAGAAGTGGAAATCGTACACTCCTGTTCCACCGGATACGGAGAAGCGCTGATCAAGGCAGCGCTAATGTTAGACGAGGGCGAGGTAGAGACTGTTTCCCACTACTATGCGGCGTCTTTCTTCGAACCGGACGTAGACTGTATCTTAGACATCGGCGGCCAGGACATGAAATGCATCAAGATCAAGAACCAGACCGTAGACAGCGTACAGCTCAACGAGGCCTGTTCCTCTGGCTGCGGCTCTTTTATTGAGACCTTTGCAAAGTCCTTAAATTTCTCTGTGGAGGATTTCGCACACGAAGCGTTGTTTGCAAAGAATCCCATTGACCTCGGAACACGGTGTACGGTATTTATGAATTCCAAGGTTAAACAGGCACAGAAGGAAGGTGCGGAGGTTTCCGACATTTCTGCCGGACTTGCCTACTCGGTTATCAAGAACGCGCTGTTTAAAGTCATCAAGGTTTCCAGCGCCTCCGAACTAGGGAAACACATCGTCGTACAGGGCGGAACTTTCTATAATAATGCCGTTTTACGAAGCTTTGAAACCATTGCAGATTGTGAAGCCATCCGGCCGGACATTGCCGGCATTATGGGCGCTTTCGGCGCAGCCTTAATCGCAAGGGAACGCTACGTTTCCTGCGAGGGCACCACCATGCTGTCCATTGAGGATATCAAAGCCTTAGAATATAAGACCACCATGACCAAATGCAAAGGCTGCACCAACGCCTGCCGCCTGACTGTCAGCCATTTCAGTGGGAAAAGACGATTCATTACCGGCAACCGCTGCGAACGGGGTCTTGGAAAAGAACGGACAGAAAACAAACTTCCCAATCTGTTTGATTATAAGTTAAAGAGGTATTTTGGCTACAAGCCTCTAGATGAGGAGAACGCACCCCGGGGTATGGTCGGTATCCCCCGGGTTCTGAATATTTATGAGAACTATCCTTTCTGGTTTACCTTTTTCACCAGTTTAGGATTTCGGGTTGTGCTTTCTCCCGCCTCTACCAGAAAGATTTACGAACTTGGCATTGAGTCCATTCCCAGTGAATCCGAATGCTACCCTGCCAAACTTGCCCACGGCCATGTACAGTGGCTGATAGACCAAAAGATTCCGCATATCTTCTATCCCAGCGTCCCATATGAACGCCGGGAATTTGAAGACGCCAACAATAATTACAACTGTCCTATCGTAACCTCCTATCCGGAAAATATTAAAAACAACATGGACGTTATCGTAAACGGACAGGTAGATTTCATTCATCCCTTCTTATCCTTCGCAGACGAGGAAACGCTGTCCAAAGGACTATACGAATGCTTAGGAGAGAAGTTCTCCATTGTTCCCGCCGAACTGAAAGACGCGGTACATAAAGCGTGGCTGGAGTTAGAAACCTGCCGCTTAGATATGATGAAAAAAGGGGAAGAAACGATTGCATACTTGAACCGGACCGGCAACCGGGGCATCGTCCTTGCTGGGCGCCCCTATCATCTGGATCCGGAGGTCAACCACGGCCTGCCGGAACTGATTAGTTCCTACAACATTGCGGTTTTAACAGAAGACAGCATCTCACACCTGCACCGGGTGGAGCGCCCGATTAACGTGATGGACCAATGGATGTACCATTCCCGCCTTTACGCAGCCGCAAACTATGTAAAGACAACGGAGAACTTAGACTTAATCCAGCTCAATTCTTTTGGCTGCGGACTGGACGCCGTCACCACAGACCAAGTGGCGGATATCCTGACAAATTCCGACAAAATATATACCTCGCTGAAAATCGACGAGGTAAATAACTTAGGCGCCGCCAGAATCCGCGTCCGCTCCCTGCTGGCCGCCCTGCGGGTGCGGGATCAGCGGGGAAAGCAGAGGGATATTCAGCCGGCCAATATCCGGAGGGTACCTTTTACCAAAGAAATGCGCAAAGAGTATACCATCCTCTGCCCCCAGATGTCGCCCATCCACTTCTCGCTGTTAGAGCCAGCCTTCCGGGCTTCCGGCTACAAAATTGAAGTACTGCCAAACGATAATAAGCAGGCGGTTGACATGGGATTAAAATATGTAAACAACGACGCCTGCTACCCTTCTCTGATGGTAGTAGGGCAGATCATGGACGCTGTCCTGTCAGGCAGATATGACACCGACAAGCTTGCGGTTATCATCAGCCAGACCGGCGGCGGATGCCGGGCGTCCAACTATATCGGCTTCATCCGGCGGGCTTTAAAGAAGGCGGGTTATGAGCATATTCCGGTTATTTCTGTTAACCTAAGCGGACTGGAGGGAAATCCGGGTTTCAAGCTCTCCGTTCCTCTGGTTCTCCGCGGCATTTACGCCATTGTATTTGGGGATATCTTTATGAAATGTACCTATCGGCTAAGACCCTATGAGGCCGTTCCAGGTTCTGTAAATGCCATGCATGAGAAATGGCAGAAAGTATGTATCGGCTTCCTGTCGAAAGGCTATCCTTCCAGGAGGAAATTTAAGAAACTGTGCCGGGATATTATTGAGGATTTCGATACGAATATTCGACTCTTGGATACAAAGAAACCCCGGGTCGGCGTTGTGGGAGAGATTCTGGTCAAATTCCTGCCCGCCGCCAACAATCACCTGGTCGAGCTGTTAGAAAGCGAAGGCGCCGAAGCCGTAGTCCCCGATCTGTTGGATTTCCTGAACTACTGCTTCTACAACCAGAACTTTAAGGTGGAAAAGTTAGGCTTTGCAAAGAAGAAAGCCGCCATTGCGAATTTAGGAATTAAAGCGTTGGAATGGTTTCGGGCTCCGGCGTCCGAGTCCTTCGCAAAAAGCAGACACTTTACCTCTCCGGTACGGATTGAAAAGCTGGGAAAAATGGCGTCGGATATCGTCTCCCTTGGCAACCAGACCGGGGAGGGATGGTTTTTGACCGGCGAAATGCTGGAATTAATCCACAGCGGCGCCTCCAACATCGTGTGTACCCAGCCCTTTGCCTGCCTGCCAAACCATGTGGTGGGCAAAGGCGTTATCAAAGAGCTTCGCCGCTTGTATCCGAAAGCGAATATCGTGGCTATCGATTATGACCCGGGCGCCAGCGAGGTAAATCAGTTGAACCGGATTAAACTGATGCTGTCTACGGCGAATAAGAATTTGTAATACATAGAAACATAGAAAAGGCTGCCAAAAACCGCGGTTTCCCTACAATCGATTCTTTGATTTATGCAAATCATCGATAACTGTTGGAGATACCCGGTATTCCGGACAGCCTTTTTGCCGTATTGCATGCTCTCAGGCAGTTTTTAAGTTTCTTCTCAGCGTCTTTTCCATTCTTTTATCTTTTCCAAACTTTCTCTGACTCTTCTCTCATCTCCCTGCTTGGTAGGGCGATAATATTCCCTGTCCTTTAAGGACTCCGGCATACACTGCATATGTGTAAGCTTTTCTTCTGTATCATGGGCATATTCATACCCTTTTCCATATTCCAAGTCCTTCATCAGCTTTGTGGGCGCGTTGCGAAGCTGAAAAGGCACTGGCTCTGCCCGCAAACTTTTCACATCCTGCTTACACTCCTCGCACGCCGCGTAAAGAGCGTTGGATTTCGGCGCCATGGAAAGGTAGGTTACCGCATGAGTCAGATGCACATCACATTCCGGCATTCCCAGAAAATGGCATGCCTGATAGGCCGCCACCGCCACCTGCAGCGCACGGCTGTCCGCCATCCCCACGTCTTCACTGGCAAACCGGATCAGCCTCCTTGCAATATAAAGCGGATTCTCCCCGCCTTCTAACATCCGGCACATCCAGTAGATTGCCGCGTCCGGGTCGCTGTTCCTCATAGATTTGTGCAGGGCGGAAATCAGATTGTAATGTTCTTCCCCATTTTTATCATACAGAAGAGATGTTTTGCTAACGCACTGCTTTAGCCCTTCGTCTGTAACAAGAATCCCGTCCGCGCTGATTTCCCCATTCATCACCGCCATCTCCAGCGTATTCAGAGCCATCCTCGCGTCGCCGTTTGCAAACGCTGCTATCGCTCTCATCTGCCTGTCCGTTATCTGCACATTCTGCGGCCCAAAACCCGCCGGACTCGTTAGGGCGTGCCGAATCACTTTCAGCAATTCCTTTTCCCCCAGGGCTTTCAGCACAAATACCCGGCACCGGGACAAAAGAGCCGCGTTCACTTCAAAAGAAGGATTCTCTGTGGTAGCCCCAATCAGGATGATACTGCCCTTTTCCACAAACGGCAGGAACGCGTCCTGCTGCGCCTTGTTGAACCGGTGAATCTCATCTACAAAAAGCACTGTGCGAATCCCCATTCTCCGGCTGTTTTCCGCCTGGTTCATAACCTCTTTAATTTCCTTGATTCCGCTTGTCACCGCGCTGAAATTAATAAATTCCGCTTTTGTACGGCTGGCTATGATACTTGCGAGGGTAGTTTTCCCCACCCCCGGAGGCCCCCAGAAGATCATGGTGCATATTGCGGCATCCAACGGCCGATTTTGCGGAGCAAAACGGCCGCAATGCG